>JAITRG010000110.1 GCA_031288515.1 Tannerellaceae bacterium | reverse complement strand
CTGTTTCGTATATCGGATATAATCCGCAAGAAATATCAGTCAGAGGAAAGAATACGGTTGATATCGTTTTAGCTGAAAATACGCAGGCGCTGGATGAAGTGGTGGTTATAGGATATGGCGCCATAAGGAAGAGTGATATTACCGGTTCTGTATCTTCCATCAAAATAAATGAATTGAAAGAAGGAATCGGTACCTCCATCGACCAGATGCTGCTGGGTAAGAGCGCAGGCGTAAACGTTGTTCAGAACAGTGGCGAGCCCGGCGGGGGATTCTCTATCAATATCCGCGGGGCAAGTTCCATTAATGCAGGAGTATCGCCACTGTATGTGATCGACGGAATCCCCATCGACAATTCGCGCGCCATAGAGCAAGGTTCTATTGTTGGCTTCAACAGCAATCGCACGCCAAGGAATCCAATCTCTACCATCAACCCGGCAGACATTGAGTCTATCGAAATTCTGAAAGATGCTTCGGCTACGGCCATCTATGGTTCGAGAGGCGCCAATGGCGTGATTCTGGTAACAACCCGCAACGGTTCTTCCGAAAAAACGAAAGTTATTTATTCAGGTTTGGCAGGCGTCCAAAGTCCGGCCCGTAAGCTGAACCTGCTAAATGCAACCGACTATAAGCGCGTCTTGAATGAAATTATTGACGCAGGCGGAGGCGATGAAGCCAGCCGGGTAGGAGAAATCGCCAACGACGGCGCAGGTACCGACTGGCAAAACGAAGTAACCCGCAGCAGCATTACACACGAACATCAATTGTCTTTCTCCGGCGGGTCTTCCCAAACCTCCTATTATGCTTCCTTGAACTATACCAAACAAGACGGTATTGTAAAAAACACTAGCTTCGAGCGTTGGGGAGGGCGCCTGAACCTGAAATCAGACATCAATTCAAAATTCACAATAGGTATGAATGTGACGGGTTCTTACGTAAAAGACCTGTATGTGGCCAATGGCTACGGCGTGAATGAAACATCCGGCGCCTTGTATTCAGCCTACAACTATGACCCTGCGCTCCCTGTAAAATCGGAAGACGGGACTTATATGGTTGCCAGTACGCTAACGATAGATAATCCGGTGGCCATCCTGGAAGGTATGCGGTCTCATTCAGACAGTTACCGGTTTTTGACCTCTGCATATGGCGAATACCGCATCAACAAAGATTTGTTTGCTAAACTGAGCTTAGGTGCAGACTTCCTAAACGAGAATCGCAAAAACTTCATCTCAAGCATAGCGAAATATGGACGGGATAATGGCGGCGTCGGTTCGAATCAGAATGGAGAAAAGAGCAACTACATCATTGAAGGTACGGCCAATTACAACAAAGTCATTGGAAATCATTCTTTCGGCGCCGTACTCGGACTTAGCTACCAGCGTTTCAGCAATACAAGTATGAACATGCGTTCGGCATCCTTCCCCGACGAATCGCTGGGCGCTAATAATCTGGCGGCAGGCACACAAACAACGTATCAAATAGGCAACTCCGCCACAGGACACCGGCTGGCCTCTTACATCGGACGTGTGAACTATTCGTTGCTCGACCGCTACCTGCTGACTGCAACATTCCGGGCCGACGGCTCCTCGCGCTTTGGGAAGAACAACCGTTTCGGATACTTCCCTTCCGCGGCTGCGGCATGGAAGCTCTCCAACGAAGCGTTTATGAAAGACCTTCAGAGCATCACCTCAATGAAGCTCCGTTTTAGTTGGGGGCGAACCGGTAATCAGGACATTGGCAATTATCCCTCGCTCAGCACCTATAGCTCCGGCAGCGCCACAGTGTGGGGAGGCGCAAAAGTGAATGGTATCCAGCCCAGTAAAATGCCGAATCCTGATTTGAAGTGGGAAACGACAGATCAATTCAATGTCGGTTTGGATTTCGGTTTAGTCAACAATCGTATCAACGGAAGCATTGATTATTTCCAGAAAAGGACTACGGATATGTTACTGCAGTTGCCTGTCGACCAAACTACCGGCTATTCCAGCAAACTTTCCAATATTGGACGTATTGACAATAGCGGGCTTGAGTTGTTTATGAATACGGTGAATGTCCATGCGAAAAATTTCAAATGGACTTCCGACATTATGTTTTCTGCCATCACGAATGAGGTGAAAGACTTGGGGAGCGTAGACGAAATTATCATTGGCGCCGGATACACGCACGTAGAACAGGTGGCCATACGCAGGCCGGGCTATCCGCTGAATGCCTATTATGGTTGGGAGGTAGCCGGCGTATGGCAGGAAAATGATGATTTCAGCCTGATGAAAGAATCTTATTCCCCCGGCGACCTGAAATACGTAGATCAGAACGGAGATGGGTATATCAACGACAAAGATCGTGTGGTACTGGGAAGTTCTTTCCCCGACTTCTCTTGGTCGTTTGGCAATACGTTTAGTTATAAGAATCTGGAACTGTTTGTATTTCTCGACGGCGTGCAAGGCGTCGAGATGTTGAACGGTAATCTGATCGACAATTATTTCCCGCTCAGTTTCCGCCGCAACAAACTCTCCGAACTGTATTTAAACCGCTGGACGCCGCAGAATCCCACCAATGAATATCCGTCGTTTGTAACTCCGTTGGCACAAGGCCGCAAGGTGGTTAATTCACGAACCTTGTCGGACGCCTCTTACATTCGTTTGAGAACCATCCGTTTGAGCTTTACATTCCCCAACTTCTCAAAACACATCCAATCTATGCAGGTATATGTAACAGCCGAGAATGTACATGTGTTTACCGACTATATTGGCCTCGACCCGACACTAAACTCAAACAGCAATGTTAATTTCCGCATGGATTTCAATACCTACCCAAGCGCCCGGACATGGATGTTTGGAGTGAAATTTGATTTATAATAGTAAAATCGATTAAATGTAAGAGTATGAAAACGAATAAACATATAACAGCTTATTTATTATTAATAATGATTTCGGTATTGGGGCTGAGCTGTGAGGATATTCTGGAAGAACCCGTAAAGTCGGAATTTACAGAAAGTACGCTACTGGCAAAGAAATCCGGACTTGAATCCGTGTTGGCTGATGCCTATGGAAAGATTATCAGTTCAAGAAACATGGTAAAACGTGGAGAAATGACCTCCGACATCCTCTGGCAGCGAGGCGGCGGCGAAGAAGGCACAGCTACTCCCCTGATTAATTTCAACTGGGATCCGTCGAACACACTGGAGGCTTTTGACTGGATGACTTTGTGGCAAGCCATTCGCGATGCCAATATCGTGCTGGCTAATGCGCCGGACGCAACGGGTTTCAACACGGATACCGAACGTAGCCAACTGATTGCCGAAGCGCGTTTTATGCGTGTCTGGGCTTATTATGTTTTGTGGGATCAGTATGGAAGCATGCCTGTCAGACAGAGCGTTGACGACCCGGATGTATTGCCCCGTGTTTCGGAAGATGAGTTCAGGTCTTTCATCGAAACTGAATTTAAGGCGATCTTGGAAGATATTTATCCGGAAGGAGGAGAGCCTGCCTATGGCCGTGTGAACAGAGGGGGTGTACGCGGGCTACTTTGTCTGTGGTATCTGAATACCCACCAGTGGCAAAAGTGCGTAGACGCAGCAAATGAGATTATTGCAAGCGGAAAGTATAAACTCTGCGATGACTATAATGCAATGTTTGCCATAGAAAATGAAAGGAATACGGAGTTCATACTCATCTTTTCGCACCTGGCCAACAGTGGCGCCTGTAATTATACGCTGGCAACAGCCTGGCCTACGGATATTCAAATGGGACTGGATGGTTATATAGACGGGGTAATCAATACCCAATGGTCGAGTTTTGCCTCCAACTACCGCATGTACAGGTCTTACTACGATAGTTTTAATGAAAAAGATCAGCGTAAAGGTCGTATCCTGACAAAATATGTGAATAAAAGCGGTCAGACAATCGACCTTTTGGAAAATAATACGACGAATGATAAAGGAAATATTCGCGGTATCAAATATCCGCCCGATCCGGATGCGAATGCAGACCAGCACGGAAACGATTTTCCGTATGTCCGCTATGCGGAAATTTTGCTGGCCAAAGCAGAAGCTATAAACGAACTCTCAGGCCCCAACCAGGATGTGCTTGATCTGATAAATGCAATCAGAAACAGAGCCGGACTGGAAAGCTTTAGCCTGAGCGACTTCTCAGGCGATAAAGAAAAGGCGCTGAACCAGATTCTAAATGAACGCTGGTGGGAGTTTTGGTACGAAGGCAAGCGAAGGCGTGATTTGATTCGCAGGGGGCGTTTTATCACAGACGCACAAAAGCGTGGTATTAAAAATGCCCAGCCATTCCATGTCTATTTTCCGATTCCTCAATCGGCTATCGATGCGAACCCCTTGTTGGAACAGAATGACGGTTATTAATTAACGTGAGTTTGAAATAAACCGGTAACAACAAAATTCATTGATAAAATCAACGCTGATGGTTTTGTTGTTACCGGATAACCCTAATATGTAAAATATGAATCTTAGAAAATATCTTTTTTCAGGAATTGTTCTTCATGGAGCCGGTTTGTCTTTGTTTGCTCAGACAGACAAGCCGAACATTGTAGTGATAATGGCAGACCAGCAACGTGCCGACTTGTGCGGACGCGAAGGATTCCCTTTGGAAATTACGCCGTTTGTTGATGAACTGGCTTATGAGAATCTGTGGTTTGATAAGGCCTACACCGTTATGCCTGTCAGTACTCCTGCCCGCTGTTCCATGTTTACAGGTCGTTTTCCGAGTGCGACTCATGTGCGTACCAACCATAATTTGCGTGACGTGTACTATGAAAAAGACTTGCTGGACATTTTAAAAAGGAATGATTACAAAACCGCTATGGTAGGCAAAAATCATGCATACTTGAAACCTGACGATATGGACTTTTGGTCGGAATATGGCCATTGGGGAAAGAATAAGCCGGTGACGGAAGGGGATCGTGCCGCTTCTCGTTTTTTCAAGGAGGAGGCTGTCGGACAATATCTGCCGCCATCGCTCATTCCTTTGGAAGACCAGCAACCTGTGAGAATTGTTGATGAAGTTTTGGAGTGGATAAACAGCCAAAAAGGAAATGATCCGTTTTTCGCCTGGATATCTTTTCCCGAACCACATAATCCGCAACAGGTTTGCGAACCTTATTATTCGATGTTTTCACCTGAGAAAATTCCCGCTTTGAAGACTTCCCGACAGGACGCACTGAAAAAAGGAGACAAATACCGGATACTGGCAACATTGGAAAACGCTTCCTGTCTCGATTTGGAGATGAATATACCTCGTTTGCGTGGGAATTATATGGGGATGATCCGTTTGATAGACGACCAGATAAAGCGTTTAGTGGAGGGTCTGAAGGCAAAAGGATTGTTCGAGAAGACAATTGTTGTAATTCTTTCCGATCATGGGGATTATTGCGGAGAATACGGCCTGATCCGTAAAGGAGCGGGGCTGTCTGAGAGCCTGGTTAGAATTCCGATGGTCTGGGCAGGTTATCAGATAAAAAAGCAGGCTAAACCAATGGATGCGCACGTTTCATTGGCAGACATTTTCCCCACTCTATGTACGGCGATAGGCGATACAATACCGATAGGAGTGCAGGGACGGAGTTTGTGGCCTATGTTGACCGGCAGGGAATATCCAAAAAACGAATTCTCGAGCATGGTTGCACAATTAGGCTTCGGCGGAGAAGATGTTCCTTTGGACGAGGAATTGACTTTTGAACAGGAAGGTGCATTAAAACCGGGCAAGACAGCCCATTTTGATTGTCTGAACACCTGGACTCAAAGCGGAACCTCCCGGATGGTACGTGCAGGAGACTGGAAATTAGTTATGGACAGCTACGGAAGAGGGGAACTGTACAATTTGAAAAAGGATCCGTATGAAATAGATAATCTGTATGGTAATGCAACGTTTGCCAACATGCAAAACGAACTGTTGGCAAAGCTACTGGCTTGGGAACTGCGCCTGCAAGACCCGTTGCCGCTACCGCGAAGTCGTTATCATTTCAGGCGGCATTCGTATAATTATCATTTCAATAATTAGTAAAGAACATTGATTATGAAACAAACATGTTTTTTGGGTTTTGCAGGGTTAGCATCCGTATGCTCTGCACAAGCTGTAGAGAAACCCCATATAGTGATTATTTATACGGATGATATGGGTATAGGCGATCTGTCTTGTTATAATAATGGTTGGACTGCGACTCCCAACATAGATCGTTTAGCTGCAAATGGACTTACATTTAATCATTATTACACGGCGTCTCCTGTAAGTTCCCCTTCACGCGTATCTCTTACTACGGGAATGTTTCCAACAGAATGGGGCGTGAATACTTTTTTGCATGACAGGGCGGGAAATGCGAAATGTGAGCAGGTTGATTATTTAGATGCGTCGGCTCCTTCTGTGGCTAAAGCATTGAAAGAGGCAGGTTATTCAACAGCTCATATAGGCAAATGGCATATGGGTGGCGGGCGTGACGTGGATGATGCGCCACAAATATCTCTTTATGGCTTCGATGAATATGCATCGACTTATGAGAGCCCGGAACCCGACAAATTGATAACTGCGTCTAATTGGATTTGGAGTAAACAAGACAGTATCAAACGCTGGGAACGTACGGGATACTTTGTTGACAAAGCCTTGGATTTCTTGTCTCGCCATAAAAATAACCCTTGTTTTGTAAATCTTTGGCCAGACGATATGCATGATCCCTGGATCCCGCAAAAAGAATTTTTCGATGACAGGAAGAGTTGGACAAGCCGGTCTAATTTTATTGCTGTACTTGAAGAATACGACAGACAGATAGGACGTTTTGTAGATGGGCTGAAAAAATTGGAGATGTTAGAAAACACATTGATTATCTTTACAAGTGACAACGGAGCCTTGCCCACATTCGATCAAATCCGTACGAATGGTTTGAGAGGTTCGAAAGTCAGTTTGTATGAAGGAGGGATAAGAATGCCTTTCATCATCAGTTGGCCTGCGAAGATAAAAGCAGGTGAAATAGAAGATGAAAGCGTGGTTTGTTCAGTAGATATTTTTCCTTCGCTTTGTGCGATTACCGGTGCAAAGATGCCGGATGGGTTCAATTATAGCGGCGAAGACATGAGTAAATCATTGTTAGGAATCAAAGCGCAACAGCGTAAAAAAGATATCGTGTGGGATTTCGGTCGAAACCAGTTCTTTGGCCGTCCACCTCAGCCATACCATCAAAGCCCGCACCTGAGTATACGCCGAGGCGACTGGAAGGTGTTGGTAAATGCCGACGGAACGAGTCTTGAACTGTTTAATATCAAAGAAGATCCGAACGAAACTACGAATATATCCGATAAATACCCCCAAATGGCGGCAGAGATGTCGGAAAAAGTGATTAGTTGGTATTTTACAAAACGTAAGATAAGATAGATATTATGAATATTAAATTAACGACAAGGTTGCCTCTTGCTACACTCGCCCTTATGGCGGGCGCATGTAGCGGTACGGAGAAACAGGAAGAGAAAGTAGAAAATGCCAAGCCTAATATCCTGCTCATTCTGGCCGACGATATGGGATATTCGGACTTGGGGTGTTATGGTGGAGAAATACATACACCTAATCTGGACAAGCTTGCACAAAACGGAGTACGTTTCAGCCATTTTTATAATGCCGGGCGTAGCTGCCCCACCAGAGCTTCATTGCTGACGGGACTCTACCCGCATCAGGCAGGCATCGGACGAATGACATTCGACGACCATTTGCCTGGTTATAGAGGAACCATGACACATAACGGCATTACAATCGCAGAAGTATTAGGCGCATCCGGATACCAGACGGGAATGATTGGAAAATGGCACGTGGCGGAAACGCCTTTACGGCCGGACCAACGGGAATGGTTGGCACACCAGGTACAATATGATGAATTTGCTCCCAAAGAGAATTATCCTACTCATCGGGGGTTTGATGATTTTTATGGAACTATCTATGGCGTGGTTGATTATTTCGATCCTTTCAGCCTTGTAAACGGAGAAGATCCGATAAAGGAAGTCCCGGAAGGCTATTATAGTACGATCGCCTTATCAGATAGCGCCATATCGTATATATATCGGTATTCGAAGTCGGAAAATCCTTTCTTTATGTACTTGGCTTATCATTCGCCCCATTGGCCGTTACATGCTTTGGAAGAGGATATCAAGAGGTACGAAGATGTTTATAAAGCAGGTTGGGAAACCATTCGGGAAGCCCGGTACAAACGGATGAAAGAACGGGGTATCTTTAATGATCAATCGGAGTTTCTTTCTATCCGTCAGTCTGTCAAAGAATGGGAAATCAATCCGGATCGTGAGTGGGACGCCCATGCAATGGCTGTTCACGCTGCTATGATTGACCGGATGGACCAAGGAATCGGTAAAGTTTTAACCCAAGTTGCAGCTTTTCCCTCTCAAAAACAAGAATTTTGAACAAAATTAGCCCTGTTTTTGGGTGTTTCGAGGCATGAGGAATAGCTAATATATTGATATTCAATAGTATTTTATTTCATTGTTGAGTTTGTAGTGCACAGGGGGTCTTGATTTTCAGTGAGTTATAGATTACTTTTGCCCCTGTTATGTAATAGAGATTAAGTTAAATTAAATTTGCATATTACGCGCGTAAGCGCGACCTTTGCAGGATGAAATATCAGGAATGGCAAAAAAAACAAACCGGTTTGTAGCGATGACCGGTTACACGGTT
>JAITRG010000032.1 GCA_031288515.1 Tannerellaceae bacterium | reverse complement strand
ATTGCAAAGATATTCAGGCGGTTACAGCGCCGGGGTTCCACCTCTTCCCATCCCGAACAGAGAAGTTAAGCCCGGTTGCGCCGATGGTACTGCGCACAGTGGGAGAGTAGGTAGCTGCCAGCTTATCTAAAGCCTAAAAGCCGTTCGGGGATTACCCCCGGACGGCTTTTTTTGTTATCATATTACAATAATTGGACGCAAATAGAGTTACGTATACAAACGTAATCTTGTAAACTCTTTTGTATGATTCTAAAACGTATTCAAAAAAGTAAATCGCTACGTATCGTAAATTTACTTGGTCTGTCAGTTATTTTTGCATGTCTGCTGCTTTCTTTTGCTTATATTAAAAAAGAATTAAGCTATGACCGGTTTAATACCAAAGCCGACCGGATTGTACGTTTTTCGATTCAGTATAATGATGAGGTAATCGACGGGCGTAATTATGGATTTAATAAGAACAGTACGCTTATGACCGATATTCCGGGAGTTGAAGACGGCGTATACATGGAAAAGGTAAATACAGGCGTCGTTTCCATGCAGGGGAAGAATCACGTTATAAACGATTTATACTTCATTAGTTCAAATTTCTTTGATGTATTTAGTTATAAATTACTTGAAGGCGATAAAGGTACAGTGTTAGGCGCTCCCGGAAAAGCTGCTATCAGCCGGAAATTAGCCCGGCAATTATTCGGCGACCAGTCTCCCATTGGAAAAGAGATATTATTATTCGGACGAAAAATTACCGAACAAACAATCTTTATAAACGGAGTGTTTGAGGATTTCCCGGAAACATCCCATTTTTATACCGACCTGATTGTCCACCGGCCGGATAATTATGACAAGGATTGGGCATACATCTATCTCCTGATGAACGAACATACGGATGTGCATGCTCTACAGCAAGCATTTGATGGCAAATGCAAAGAATTCAATACGGCAGAGAACCTCTGGAAATTATCGGCACACCTTATGCCGCTGACTGATATTCATTTGCATAGCCATGTACAGCGTGAATTGGAGGCAAATGGGAACATCTACTATGTCTATTTAGTTGCTGGCGCGAATATTTTATTGCTATTGATTGTGTTATTCAACTTATGGCTGAATGCCGGATTAATATTCTCTTATAACCGAAAGTATTATCAGTTGCTACGGCTCAACGGGGCGCCGGCTTCTGCGATCGTGAAAGACGAAAGTTTCCTGGCGATTATACTTGGCTGTATTTCTATCCTGTTTGGAGGAATGATTGCATTCCTGTTTGATCGAAATCTCCCGCTTTCTATTCTTACCCATGTTGAGCTAATTTCTTTATCTCTTTCTTTTCTATCAGTAGTATATATCATATCGCTTATACCGGTTCTGACAAAGCTCTTTACTACGGCTTTCAGAAATACGGGTTCGGATTTACGCCATTCGCATTTTACGTTGTCGAACATTAAATATATGTTGATAGCTCAATATGCGATGGTGATGTTTATTGTTATTATCGGCATTGGTATCAGTAAGCAGATTCATTTAATCAAGGTTTCTCAGGTGGGGGGTAAGGAAAACAATATATTAGTCATGAACGAACAACCTGACAGTATCAAGGATCGATACGATATTTTCCGGAACGAACTGTTGAAATATCCTGAAATAGAATCTGTAACAGCCGCTATGCAGTTACCCGGTTCGGCTATCAGGGATAGAGTGACGTTCAGGAAAGAGGGCGATAGAGAAGAGGATGGCGTCTCCATGCCTATACTGGTGGTAGGAGAAGACTTTCTGCCGTTCTTCCGCATTACTCCGATAGCTGGCGATTCGTTTAAACAGAGCAAGCTGACCTATGACGGAGAAATGGATATACTCATGAAGTATTTCAGTGATAACCCGGTTGTATCCAATCTGTCGGAAGAGTATGTTATTAATCGAAAGGCGATGCAAATGCTTGGATTCAACTCTCCGGAAGAAGCGATCGGAAAACGTCTTTATACCAGTGGAAGTGGAAGTATAAATTATATTAATAACGGAACAATCGCAGGCGTTACGGACGACTTTATCTATACAACCACCTATGAAGAAACAATACCGCAGGTCTTGCTGCAACGAAAAGCGTTTCTCAACTGCATCATGGTACGGTTAAATCCTGCCAGTATTCAACAAGGGACGGCAATATTCAATCAGGTATGGAATCAACTATTCCCCGACTATCCGGCTGATTATACCTTCCTGCAAAATATATATAGCGTTGTGTATCACAACGAATTGAATGCCGAAACGATTGTCCGTCTCTTTTCATTGCTTAGCTTGGCGATAGCCAATCTGGGACTGATCATTATTATGGCTTTTGTAATCAAACGAAAGACAAAAGAAATCGGGATACGTAAGGTAAATGGCGCTACGCCTCCGGATATTATAAAAATGCTGAACAGTAAGTTTATCGTATGGATGGGAGCAGCATTTATCATTGCCTTACCGGTAGCCTGGTATGTGATGACAAGCTGGCTCGAAAACTTTGCGTATAAGATACCGTTAAGCTGGTGGATATTTGCTGCTGCGGGGGTATCGGTACTTCTTGTGTCGGTTGTTTCCATCTCCTGGCAAAGCTGGCATGCCGCTAATTTAAATCCGATTAAATCGCTGAAAACTGAGTAAGAAACAGAAAACGCAAAGCCTCCGCTCATCGTAGCGTACAAAACTGCTCAACCGCTCGGCGAAGGCTCTTTGCCTTCGTCGGGTTAAAAGCAAGGCTCCAGCCTTGCAAAAAGCAATCCTTCAGGCTTGCAACCAGGTAGAACGTTAAAATATACGGAAATGATAAAATAGAACGAATAAAATGAATG
>JAITRG010000198.1 GCA_031288515.1 Tannerellaceae bacterium | reverse complement strand
GGGCCTGCTTGGCTGTTGCTGTTTGTCAATACAGTTCGTCATGCCCGTTGCAATGGCGGCGAGCATGACAAACGATAATGTTTCGGATTTCATATTCATAATTTTTGCCAATCTTTGTTCTATATAGAGAGCCAAAGGTAAGATGATTTTTGGAATAAACATAAAACCAATCACAAAGTTGCAGGAATAGCGGCGCAGAAAATTACACTTCAATTTTATGATGTGTTTAATATCCCTCATTCTGTTTTAATAGAGGATTTGCATCGATAGCAGATTGAGGTATTGGGAAATATACATGGAAATTTTGCGCGTTTGTTATTCCCCGTTCCTGTGCATTCGTAATAAAACGCCCTCTGCGTATCAAGTCTCTCCTCCGCTTACCTTCATACCAGAACTCCCATTTGCGTTCGTCCAAAATCTGGTTCAGCAGTTTCTCTTTATTACCGGAAAATTCATTCAACTTCAACTCATCCACCCCTGCTCTGTCTCTAACTTCATTTATCAAATCCAGTACATTTTGATTGGGGCCGGATAATTCATTCATTGCTTCGGCCTTAGCTAACAGGATTTCCGCATAGCGGATAACCGGAAAGTCATTTCCGTGGTTGTTAGCTGTAGCGGCAGGATCGGGGGGATACTTGATGCCACGGATATTTCCTTTCCCATTCGTCACATTATCTTCCAGAAGATCGATAGTCTGCCCCTTTGTGTTCACATATTTTGTCAAGATTCGCCCCTTACGCTGGTCTTTATCGTCAAAACTTTCGTAAAAAGACTTATACATGCGAAAATTCGAAGCATTACTTGACCACTGAGTGTTAACAACTCCATTTATACCACCGTCCAGGCCCATATAAATATCAACAGGCCATGATGGGGCCAATAAAATATTAGTAGTTCCGCTATTAGCCAACATTGAATAGACGAGCATGAACTCTTCATTGATTTCATTGTTTATGTCAAACATCTCATTATAATCCTTACAAAGTTGATATTTACCACTCGCAATAATGTCATTTGCTACATCTATACATTTCTGCCACTGATGTGTATTCAAATACCACAAGCAAAGCAACCCACGAGCCCCTCCTCTATTTACGCGACCATAGGCAGGCTCTTCGCCTTCCAAATAAATATCATCCAAAATCTCCTTAAGCTCGGTTTCCATAAAGATTTTAAAATCATCGTCCGAAGCGCGGGGCAATTGGTCCGGATCATCTACACTCTTCCGGATAGGCATGGCTCCATACTGATCCCACAAAGTATAGTAAGCCCAAATCCGCATAAAACGCGCTTCTGCAATCAGCTGTTTGCGTTCCGTATCACTGTTAAACCCGCTTGCATGAGGAACATTAGCCAACACAATATTGGCGTCCCGAATAGTCTGCCACAGTTCTATCCAGTCAAAAGTTTCTAATGTGCTAGAAGGATCCCAATTGAAATTAATCAGAAGTGTGGCCATTCCTTCTGCACCACCACCACTCTGCCACAAAATATCAGCAACCATTTCTCCACGCTTTACCGCACCTCTTGGACTGATATTCTTTCCGTAAGCATCGGCTAAGACAGATTCAATGCCCGCCTTTTGCGAGAGTAATACACTTTCTGAAAACTCCGATTTCACCGGTTCTTCCAGAATAGACTCACAACTTTGAGTTATCACTAAAGTAACTAAAGACAATAAATAGATAACTATACATTTTTTTGTTTTCATAACTTTTTCATTTAAAGTTTATTAAAAATCAAGTTTCACTCCGAGCATAATTGTTCGCGCACTCGGATATGTATTAAAATCCATACGGAAATTAACATCACTATTCGAATTCAACGTTGGATCTATACCTATGTAATCGGTAAATACATGTACATTCTCTGCCGTCACATATACTTGCAGGGAGCGAATGTGTTTTGAAAGCTTAGGAAATGTGTAACTCAAACGAATAGTTCTCAAACGAATGTATGAAGCATCCGATACAGTTCGAGAATTGACTACTCTGCGGCCCTGAGCCAACGGGGTTACAAATGAAGGATATTCATTAGTGGGATTTTCAGGTGTCCATCGATTTAAATAAAGTTCAGAAAGTTTGTTGCGACGGAAACTCAACGGGAAATAATTGTCGATTAAGTTGCCGTTCAACATATCAACGCCTTGTATGCCGTCGAAAAATACAAATAATTCCAAATTTTTATAACTGAAATTATTACCAAATGACCAGGAGAAATCAGGGAAAGAATCCCCTAATACCACACGGTCCTTATCATTGATATAGCCATCCCCGTTTTGATCAACATATTTCAGATCACCGGGAGTGTAAGCTTCTTTCATCTTGCTGAAATCATCATTTTCCTGCCATACGCCGGCTACTTCCCAGCCATAATAGGCATTCAACGGGTAACCGGGTTTGCGAATGGCAACTTGTTCCACATGCGTATATCCTGCACCTATAATGATTTCATCTACACTGCCCAAGTCTATCACTTCATTCGTTATAGCGGAAAAGGTAACATCAGAAGTCCATTTGAAATCTCCTACATGTACATTGGCCGTATTCATGAACAGTTCGAACCCATGGTTATCAATACGTCCGATATTTGAAAGTTTACTTGAATATCCTGTAGTTTGGTCAACCGGGAGTTCTAATAACATATCCGTAGTTTTCTTCCAGAAATAATCAACACTTCCGTTGATACGGTTATTGAAGAAACCGAAATCCAGACCGATATTAAACTGTTCGGTCATTTCCCACTTCAAATCCGCATTGGGCATTTTAGTGGGTTGAATACCATTCACCTTCTCATTTCCCCATATACCTGCACTGCCAGAACTATATGTGCTTAATGAAGGATAATTACCAATATCCTGATTGCCTGTACACCCCCAACTGGCACGGAGCTTCATGGAAGTAATTGCACGGATGTTTTGCATAAATGACTCGTTAGACAGTTTCCATGCCAAAGCAGCAGATGGAAAATATCCAAAACGGTTGTTTTTCCCGAAACGGGAAGAGCCATCTGCTCTGAAGGTCGCAGTAAGAAGATAACGATCATTCAATGAATAATTTACACGCCCTATATAGGAAGCTAACTTATGCCCGGTAGCAGAATTGCTTATTATATAAGTAGTTTGGGCGCCTGCCGCCAAATTATCGGCACCCAGTGATTCATCCGGGAACGAAGCTGACCTCATATTCATGTTTGTATTGCTGAATTGTTGATAACTCAATCCGAACATAGCACCAAAAGAATGTTGTTTGATAGTCTTGTTGTAGTTCAGTGTACCTTCAACGATATAGTTGCTCTTTTCTCCATTTTGATTTGAGCCGACTCCTCCCAACTCCCTTCCGTATTCCGCAATACTTGAAATGAAATTCTTTCTGTTTTCATTCAAAAAATCTGCACCTACACTCAACTTAGCAAATAAGTCTTTGGTGATATGATATTCCCCATAGGCAGAAGTTAAAAAGCGATAACTATCCGAATGTGAGCGCATCCCTTCCAAAATAGCTACCGGATTATCAAGCGTGAGAATGGCGGAAGTAGTATAAGTTCCATCTTCTGACATTACCGAAAGGGTAGGGTCAAAATTATAGGCTGAATAGAGTGCACCGGCATTATTATTTATACCATAACCGTTGGGAACAAACTGGTTTTTTATATATGAACCTGTTATATTCATGCCCAATGTCAGTTTAGTACTGATGCCCGTTTTCAGGTTCAAGCGTCCTCCCCATCTCTCAAAGTTAGAATTCTTTACAATGCCATCCTGATTAACATAGTTTAAGGAAGCATAATAAAGGACTTTGGAATTTCCACCGGAGAAAGACAACTGATGTTCTTGTGTAATAGCGCTACGCGTCACTTCATCCTGCCAGTCGGTACCCGCACCGTTATTCGCAATATCATCTACCCGACTACTTGCATCAGCACCACCTTTATCAATGATGTCATTTAAGATACGCTTGTAATCGGCTGCATTCAATAAATTCAGCTTCCGTTCAGGAGTCTGAATTCCTATCGAACCCGAATAGCTCACGCTCATCCTCTCGGAAGAGCCCCCGCGAGTTGTAACTAATATCACACCATTGGCACCTCTTGAACCATAAATAGCCGTTGCAGAAGCATCTTTCAAAATCTCAATAGACTCAATGTCTGCTGGATTGATAGATGACATCGGATTGCGTGGGGTACGGTTACTGTTAAATCCCACAATAGAACCCTGTCCTATAACACGAGAATTATCAATCGGGATTCCATCAATCACATACAACGGTGAAACTCCTGCATTGATAGAGCTCGCCCCACGAATATTAATTGAAAACCCTCCTCCCGGTTCACCACTATTCTGAACAACGTTTACACCCGCACTTTTACCTAAAAGCATCTGGTCGATTGAAGTAGCGGCTCCTTCTTTCAATTCATCTACTTTAACGGAAGATATAGAGCCGGTAATGTCGCTCTTCCTTATCGTTCCATAGCCGATAACAACTACTTCGTCGAGGGCTTTGGCGTCTTCTACAAGGGTAATCGTCAGGCGTCCGCCAACGGCTGAAGCCGCGCTTACTTCCTGTGTAGCGTACCCGAGATAGGATACTTGCAGCACGGCATTGCTCGCCACGGTGAGCGAAAAGTTGCCGTTTACGTCGGTTACGGTGCTGTTGCGCGTGCCTTTTTCCACCACGTTAGCGCCGATAACCGTTTCACCGGCGGCGTCGCGCACCGTTCCGGTAATAGCTGTTTGTGCAAAGCCGGTAAACGGCAGCAGCCACAGCCATAATAATAAGTGTAATTTCGTTTTTTTCATATTATATAAAGATTAGTTGGTTTTTTGTAACCTGTAGAGACGCGTAACTATTATTTATATTCTTTCGGATATATTATATTGCTTTTATCCATCCTTATTTTTCCATCACTATCAATGTCCAAACCGGTGATATACATTTTACGGGAATGAATCGTTGTCCGGCTATAATGCGCATGAAAGACATAACGAAAACTACCCTCACTATCCTTAAATAGGGCACCGTGTCCGGTACCCACAAGTTCCACGTTTGGCTTATGTAAAATCGGATTTTCCGCCGCTTTTGTCCACGAACCTGTCAACGAAGTTGTAGTAGCATAGCCTACTCCGTAATCCTGACTTCGATAATCATTGGCAGAATAGAGAAGATAATAGACGCCATTCCGTTTAACTACGGAAGGCCCTTCTGTTACCTTACCCAGTATCGTTTCCCAACCGGAAACTGCTTCCACGCACCTCTTCAACGTATTTTCCTTAATAGACATCCAGTCGCTTCCCAGTTCGGCAGACCAAATCACATTGCCATTCGTAAACCGTACGAAAAATAAGTACGGCGTACCGTCGTCATCTATAAACAGCGTATTGTCAATGGATTTTTCCGCGCGCATCGGCTGTTTTACTGTTTGTGTAAAAGGACCGAGTGGCGAATGGGATGTAGCCACACAAATATGTTCTTCCGCCGAATAAAACATATAGAAAGTTTTATTTGCTGGTTTATAATATACTTCCGGCGCCCAAAACCATTTATCCCCATACGAATTGTTCTTACTAAGCGCAAGTGTCGAATACCGTTTCCATAAAACGAGGTCATGAGAAGTATAAACCGGAATACCATTGTCGGAACTGGTGCCGTAAGCATAATAAACCCCTTCGTGATATAATATAAAAGGGTCGGCAAGAGGCACGTATGAAGTGACTATTTCGGGTTGCGTTGCAACCTGTAATGGAGAACCTACCAATTCGCCTTCCCGGCAACCAAAGATGCAAAGAATCATTATAAAAAAAATCCAACTTAATTTATTAGTCATGCACATCTTTAAATGTTAGATTAAAATAAGGTTTACACAATGTTAAGACAAAGATAAGCGACGAGGTACAAAAAAAATGCATTTATCCTGCCAAATACGTGTAATATTTTGTCAATTTTCCATATTCTTTTGTCTTTTGATAGAAAAATACCATTTTTTGACAGAATTTTTCTATTTTTTGTTAAAACATTTTCGCCGACATACGTATCTTTGTATTATGGATTTATTAAAAAGAATACGGCTATATTCTTTCCTTTTTCTTGCTTTTGCT
>JAITRG010000172.1 GCA_031288515.1 Tannerellaceae bacterium | reverse complement strand
TGCAATATTACGACTAAATATCGGTTTTTGCAAGCGTTTTTTCTAAAAAACTTATTTCTCTTTTGCTTCTTCGGCGGCAAACTCCATCAGGTATGCTTTGATAAAGCCATCTATTTTTCCATCCATTACGCCGTTTACATCGGAGGTTTGATAGTTGGTGCGATGGTCTTTTACGCGGCGGTCGTCAAATACATAGCTTCGTATCTGGGAGCCCCATTCTATTTTTTTCTTGCCGGCTTCTACTTTTTGCTGTTCGGCCATTCGTTTCTGCAAAGCAATATCATATAGCATGGAGCGCAGGAGGCGCATGGCATTTTCACGGTTTCCCATTTGGGAACGGCTTTCTGTGTTCTCAATCAGTATTTCGCGCGTTTCGCCGGTATCGGGGTCTTTATAGTTGTAACGCAGGCGGACGCCGGTTTCTACCTTGTTTACATTCTGCCCTCCGGCGCCTCCCGAACGGAAGGTATCCCATGTATAGTCCGACGGGTTTATTTCTATTTCAATCGAATCGTCTACTAATGGCGTAACAAATACGGATGCAAAAGACGTCATTCGCTTTCCCTGCGCATTATAGGGGGATACGCGTACTAAACGATGCACCCCGTTCTCTCCTTTCAGATAGCCATAGGAATAATCGCCTTCAATTTGCATTGTTACAGACTTTATACCGGCTTCGTCACCTTCTTGCAGGTTATTTATGGCGATTTTGTAGTTATTGGCTTCCGCCCAGCGCATGTACATACGCATTAGCATAGACGCCCAATCCTGGCTTTCCGTTCCGCCGGCGCCTGAATTAATTTTCAGGATACAGCCCATCTGGTCGGCTTCCTGGCGGAGCATGTTACGAAACTCCAGGCTTTCTACGGCGGAGAATGCTTTTTGCCAGGCTGCATCAACTTCTTCTTCCGAAGCGACGCCTTCTTTTACATATTCGCAGGCTAATTCGAGTTCTTCCGTAGCGGCGTGGACTTCGTTGTATAATTCAATCCACTTTTTTAATTCACGTACAATCTTCATTTGGGCTTCCGCTCGTTTAGCGTCTTCCCAGAAGGCGGGGTCTTGTGTACGTAATTCTTCTTCTTCTAATTGAATGGCCTTACCATCAATGTCAAAGATACCTCCTCAGCGCCGTCTCGCGCTCCAACACGTCATGTAGCTGGTCTGATGTTATCATACGTTTTCTTTTTTTTGTTTGCAAAAGTAATTTATTCCTTATACATTTCTTCTATCCGGGATGCATATTTTTCCAGAATAACCGGGCGGCGAAGTTTCAGGGTGTCTGTCAGTTCGCGCCCTGCCATGGTAAATGGTTCGGATAGTAAGGCAATGCGTTTGATTTTCTCGTAAGAAGCCAAATCTTTCTGATGTTCTTCCACGCGCGATTCTATCAGGCGGATAATGTCGTGATTTTTAACCAATTCTTCCCGGTTACTGAAAACGACGCCCTTTTGTTGCGCATATTTTTCCAACATTTCGAAATCGGGAACGATCAAAGCGCCTACAAACTTGCGTTCATCACCGATTACGGCGATCTGGGCAATATATTTATCGTTACTCATCAGCAATTCTATCGCCTGCGGGGCAATATACTTGCCGTTGGACGTTTTATACAAATCCTTGATCCGTTCGATAAAGAAAAGGACATTTCCTTCCAGACGCCCGGCGTCGCCCGTACGGAAAAACCCGTCTTCGGTAAATGCGTTGGCGTTTTCTTCCGGCCGTTTGTAATAACCGGGGGTGACGGTTTTTCCTTTTACCAGTATTTCATTGTTTGATTCATCTATTTTCACCTGTACGTCCGGCATCACCATACCTATCGAACCCATAACAAACCTTTCCGTAGGGCAAAAAGACACCGTAGCGCTTGTTTCGCTTAATCCATATCCGTAGGCAATGGGTATATTTACCGATTGCAGGAATATATTTACCGTATCCGACAGCGGGGCGCCGGCTACGGGAAACAATTTCCCTTTTTCAATACCAAGCACCTTTTTCAATACCTTGAAGATTGTCTTATTATACAGCCCGAATTTAAGTTTAAGGAAAAACGGCGGTTTGATACCTTTATTCTTATACTCAAGATTATAGGCATGGCCCGTTTTTACGGCATTCAGCGCTATTTTCTTTAGTAAGCCGGGGGAACCCTCTATTTTTTCGTGTACGCCGGTATATACTTTTTCCCAAAAACGGGGCACATTGCACATCATCGTGGGGCGTACTTCCTTTAAGGCTTCCTGTATCATTTTAGGGTCGCGGTTAATCGCTACTTTTACTCCGTTGTACAGGCACAGGTAGGTCCAGGCTTTTTCAAAGATATGCGTAAGAGGCAAAAAGCATATGGACGTCTCTTTGTCCGTTATAATGGGAAGGCGGATCATATGGATACGCATCACTTCCAGAAAGTTTGAATGATACAGCATCACTCCCTTTGAATTACCTGTGGTTCCCGAGGTGTATATGATGGTAGCCAAATCTTCCGGGTGTGCTTCTTTCATCCGTACTTTAACGGTTGTTTCCGCATGGGCGTTATCTCCCAGGCGCAGGAAATCCTCAAAATAAACAGACGTTTTATCTTCCGGGTTTAGCTTCACTTTGGGGTCGAAAACGATCAGCCTTTTTAAAATGGAGGATGATTTTTGCACAATAAACGCATTGTTATATTGTAGTTGCTCGCCGACAAACAAGACGCTTATCGTAGCGTCGTTTACAATATACTCAACCTGCGCAGGCGAACTGGTGGCATACATCGGAACCAAAACCGCCCGGTTGGCATATCCGGCAAAGTCGGTTATTAAATATTGCGGTAAATTCTGCGAATAGATACCGATATTTTCCTGTTCTGTTATGCCGAACTCCGCCATGGCTTTAGCGGCAAGCATGATGGCGTCCGAAAATTCCCTCCACGAAATTTTCAGCCATTTCCCTGTTTCGTCATCTCTGTATTTTAGCGCGGTACGTGTTTCGTACCTGGCAGCCTGGCGGTGGATTAATTCGGCATAATGGTAGTAAGTCATAGTACTGATGCTTTTGTATTGATATGCAAAAGTAATTTATTCAATTGTATCAACGGCAATAAACGGCTTGTTTTCTACACAAAATCGTAACATTTGCGCGACAATTCGGGGAAATGGGTTACCTGAAAGGCCTGTTTTCATTTTTTGCCGTATCTTTGGCGTTATTATTATAAAGGAAAAGGAGTAAACGATGATGTCAGATATAGAGTCTATCAGGAAGGATTTCCCGATACTTGGCCATACCGTATATAATAAACCGCTGATTTATTTCGATAATGCGGCTACGACGCAGAAGCCGAGGCAGGTTGTGGAAAAGATAGGGGAGGGTTATTATAATGTAAATGCCAATATTCACCGGGGCGTTCATTTCCTTAGCCAGGCGGCAAC
This sequence comes from Tannerellaceae bacterium, assembly GCA_031288515.1. Taxonomy (GTDB): domain Bacteria; phylum Bacteroidota; class Bacteroidia; order Bacteroidales; family Tannerellaceae; genus DFXE01. The sequence continues at coordinate 2,688 of JAITRG010000172.1, read as the reverse complement.
GGAAGCCCACGAAAACGCCCGGAAAAAGGTGCAGCAGTTTCTTCACGCCCATTCGCCCGGCGAGATTGTTTTTACCAGGGGGACAACCGAAGCTATTAACCTGGTGGCTTCCAGCTTTTCTGATGCGTGTATGCAACCCGGCGACGAGGTCGTTATCTCCGAAATGGAGCATCATTCCAATATTGTCCCCTGGCAAATACAGGCTGCAAGAAAGGGGATTGCCGTCAAGGTAATACCTGTTAACGAAAAAGGCGAGCTTTGCATGGACAGTTATGAGGGGCTTTTTTCCGAACGCACCCGGTTAGTATCGGTTACGCACGTCTCGAATGTGCTGGGGACGGTCAATCCGGTACGGGAGATTATCGAGGTGGCCCACAGGCATGATGTGCCGGTTTTGATAGACGGGGCGCAGGCCGTTCCGCATCTGAAGGTAGACGTACAGGCATTGGGCGCCGATTTTTATGTTTTCTCCGGGCATAAGGTATATGGGCCGACAGGTATCGGCGTTCTGTATGGCAAAGAAGAGTGGCTGGATAAACTCCCCCCCTATCAGGGAGGAGGCGAAATGATTGCTACCGTTACGTTTGAAAAGACGGTCTTTAACGAGCTTCCCTTCAAATTTGAAGCGGGTACGCCCGATTATATCGGCAGTACGGCGCTGGCGGAAGCGCTGCGGTATGTAGAAACGATCGGGATAGAGAACATTGCCGCTTACGAAAACGGCCTTATGCAGTATGCCACAGGAAAGCTGGCAGCCATAGAAGGCTCCCGTATTTTCGGGCAGGCCGGGCATAAAAGCAGCGTACTCTCTTTTTTAATCGGGCCTGTTCACCACTACGATATGGGCATGCTGCTCGACCGCTTTGGGATAGCCGTGCGTACAGGCCATCACTGCGCCCAGCCGCTGATGAAGGTATTGGGCATTGAGGGCACGGTGCGCGCTTCTTTTTCATTCTATAATACGAAAGAAGAAATTGATACGTTTATTGATAGTGTAGAACGAGTTCGAACGCTGTTGTAATAAATAAACGATATGCTGTATTATATTAAAAAGTATCCATTTTCTTTGACTGTTATCCTGACGGTTACTTACCTGTCATTCTTCACCCCCCCGTCTATAGACATACCTTTGTTTAAAGGGGTTGACAAGGCGGTTCACCTTTGTATGTATGCCGGCTTGTCGGGTATGCTGTGGGTTGAATTTTTACGCAATCACAGAAAGGGCGGGTTAAGCGTAAAACGGGCTATAGCGGGAGCTGTTGTCTGCCCGGTACTTTTTGGAGGATTGATTGAGTTAGGGCAGGCCGGCCTGACGCAGCATCGCGGAGGCGACCCGCTGGATTTCCTGGCCAATACGGCGGGCGTCCTGATCGCTTCGCTCGTTGCCTGGTATGTTTTGCGCCCTGTTATAGTAAAAAGAGATTAGTATCCATGCTCCTGCCTTGCCTCGAAACAGACCGCACCGAAGCCGGTTGTGATGAAGCCGGAAGAGGCTGCCTGGCCGGGGCCGTTTTTGCCGCCGCCGTGATCCTTCCTCCCGGTTTTGCCCATGACGGATTGAATGACAGCAAGCAACTGAGCGAGAAAAAACGCTATGCCTTACGCCCCGTTATCGAACAAAGCGCGATAGCCTGGGCTGTCGGAATGGCGACGCCCGAAGAAATCGACCGAATCAATATATTAAACGCTTCCTTCCTGGCCATGCACCGGGCCATCGGGCAATTAGCTACCCTGCCGGAGCATTTACTGATTGACGGAAACCGCTTCGTCCCCTATCCCGGTATTCCCCATACAACGATTATAAAGGGAGATGGCAAGTTCCTGAGCATTGCGGCCGCATCCATACTGGCAAAGACATACCGCGACGATTATATGAACGCCCTCGCCCTGCAATATCCGGCCTATCGCTGGGACAGCAACAAAGGCTATCCCACCAAAGCCCACCGGCTTGCCATACGGGAATCCGGCCTTACGCCCTATCATCGCAGAACGTTCGCCCTGCTCCCCGGCCAACTCTCCTTCGATTTCCATCTCCCCTCTTCAGGCCTGTGCCATTAACCCGTTACGCAGGCTTGTTTGGCAATGTCTTTCAGCCTTCAGCCGGTTTACAGGCGCTTGTGTGTGAACGGCTATGGCTGAAAGAAGCCCTTTCAGCCTCGTTTCAGAAAAAAATTACAGGGCCGGCAAAAAGAGAAAAGAGTTAAAAAAAGCGCTATGACGCCTTCAGCAGGTCTTTACAATGGTTTGGTAAAGAGTATATGATGGTTTACTAAAGGCATTGTATTGGTTTACTGAAGACTATACAGCGTTTTTTTTAGGGAATAAATGGCGCGCCTCCGGTTTCCGGCTGTAAGAAAGCTGAAAGGTTTTCTTTCGTCTTCTTTCAGGATTTCATTCTGTAAACCAATCATTTGAAACAAAAATGAAAGCTGAAAGGAAAGGTGAAAAAGTATCGTTCAGCAGGGGAATTTTCCTTCCGGCCATTGACATAAGTTGATATCCGCCTTTAAACCGTATTGATGAGCGACAGGAGAATATGACTGGCCGACTATCAAATCATAACCTGTCGTGATTGATAACATTTTGGATAATAAAAGATTGTCTGAATTATTTAATCCTGTTGTCGCTATTCTGTTCATAACCGCCCGATTATATTGTTGTGCCACTTTACTTGTTTTATTTAAAAAC
>JAITRG010000169.1 GCA_031288515.1 Tannerellaceae bacterium | reverse complement strand
GATTGTGGATGTTACCGGTATCGGCAGCACCCGTACGGATATATTTATTGATCGGTCTTTTACCGATAGCCTCTATAAAAAGTGGCCCTGGATGAAAGCCTTTGCGGATCATACCGATCAGGTATTAAATTGTCCTCCGGGTTTTGACAGCGCTAAATACCCCGAAATACAAAAGATACTTTCAAAAGCCTTTGAAAGTGTGCTGTTTGAAAATGTAGCTCCTGCTACAGCAGCGAGAAATGCCCAGATGGAAGCCTTGGCAATCTTCTAAAATATTATTATAACACGGCAGGAGTTTACTTGCCGTGTTATTTACAAAAGGGAGAAGAATTGAGATGATACAAGCGAAATTGACTGGTATAGGGGAATATATTTGTAGTGAAGTACCGGAGCTAGCTTCTCCAAAAGAAGGGTGGGCGGTTGTAAAAACCGGAGCAGTCGGCATATGCGGTTCGGATATTCATGTTTATAAAGGCGTAAATCCCGTTTTAGTTCCTCCCCGTATTCAGGGACATGAATTTTCAGGAGTTCTTAAGTCTTTAAACGGACCGTCAGAGCTAAAAGTTGGCGCCAGGGTTGTGGTTAATCCGGTTGTGGGATGCGGTCATTGTATAGACTGTAAAGCCGGGAAACAATATCTTTGTAACGAAGCGTACGTTATCGGCGGCGAAGTTCCAGGGGCCTTTGGCGGTGAAACCTATGTTCCGATTCGGAATCTGGTTCCGATTTCTGATAATCTTTCTTTTGTGGAAAGTACCATTGTTGAACCTACCGCAGTAGCGGTCCATACTGTTGGAGACGTGTCTAACAAAACCGTTTTGATAATTGGACAGGGAACCATAGGGTTGCTGTGCCTTCAGGTGGCGAAGAATCAGGCCAACAAAGTCATTGTTGTTGATGTAAGCGATGAAATGCTTGCGGTATCAAAAAAACTCGGTAGCGATAAGACAATCAATTCAAGAACCGGCGATTTGGATAAAGAGCTTAAAGATTATCTCAAAGGAGAGCCTTTAGATGTGATCATCGATGTGGTGAACAGACAAAAAACTGTTGAATTTTCCATTAGGAGTATACGTAAAGGCGGCCTTTTAATATGGGTCGGTATTCCCCTCAAAGAACCATTTGCTTTTGATCTTGTTACCTTGCTTTGTAATGAGATTAAAATTCAAACAAGCTATTTATATTCAGAAGATGATTTTATCAGGGCTAAAAACCTGGTTGAACAAAAGGCTATAGATGCATGTACTTTGGTGAGCAAAGTCTTCAAATTAAAAGATACCGCCAAAGCATTTGAGTATAAAGAAACTGTACCTTCAATAAAGGTTGTTGTAGAGGTATGAGAAGTAACAGCAAAAGGAAGAGCAGCAGACTGCTGGGTTCGACATATACGCCATATTTGCTTTCAGCCCCTTCTATATTGTTGATATCTTTTATTCTTATAGTTCCTATATTTTATGCTATTTATCTAAGCTTCACTGATGCGATGCTTTTGACGGTGAACAATGCGAATTTTGTGGGTTTAAAAAATTATAAAACCTTTTTGACCTCCACAAGTATGAGCAGAGTATTTTCCGCAACTATATCCTATGTTATCCTTGGGGTTTTCTTTACTTATTTCGTCGGCCTTGGAACGGCTCTGTTGTTAAATATGCCTTTAAAGGGGAAATTGATATTCCGAGTCATACTGATACTTCCCTGGGTTATTCCACAGGTAGTGTTAGCTCTTATTTGGAAATGGATGCTCAATCCCCAGTACGGGGTGATCAACTACATGCTCACCAGCATAGGTGTTATTGACGAACCTATAAGCTGGTTTACCAATCCCATGTTTGCTATGATAACCATACTTCTGGTAACAATCTGGAAACAGTACCCATTAAGTTGTCTCATTCTCTTTGCAGGGATGAAAAGTATTGACCCAGACCTTTACGAGGCTGCTTCTATTGACGGTGCCGGGGCATGGAAAAAATTTATTAGTATCACCATGCCAGGACTCAGATATGTCACATCGGTGCTTCTTTTATTAGCGATAATCTGGTCTTTCACCAATTTTGTAATTATATGGATACTCACCGCCGGAGGGCCTGTAGACAGGACGGCTACATTATCAATATACACATATTTAAATGCGTTCAAACTGAATAAGCTTGGCTACGGTGCCACAGTCGGGGTAATGTGCCTTATTGTCTCATTTATCATCAGTGTAATCTATTATAAGAAGATATTGCCCAAGGACTGATCGGCAAGCCAGGGGGATTTAATGATTGTACAAAGAAAATTAAATAAGGTTATTTCTTATATTTCGTTGGTTGTTGTATGCATCATTTCAATATTTCCATTTTATTGGCTTTTTAATACTTCATTACAACCGCTGCCATCTCTTTTTGTCTGGCCTCCCAAAATGACTCCCTCTCTGGACCCTATAATTTCTTATTTCGATTACATAAAAAACAGCAAGATACTATTCTGGATGAAAAACACCTTATATGTAGGCGTTATCGCGACATTGGTTTCCACAGTCTTTTCCATACCTACCGCCTATGCCATGTCTCGTTTCAGGTTCAGAGGTCGGCCTTACATAACATTTCTGGTATTATTCACCCAGATGCTTCCTTCGGTACTATTAATAATCCCTATTTATATTGTCTTTGCAAAATTTAGGCTAACAAACACCCTGGAATCACTGATCTTAATAGATATCGCCGTTACTTTGCCCATAGGAATTTGGTTTCTTAGGGGCTTTTTCGACTCCCTTCCCAAAGAACTTGAAGAAACTGCAATGATAGACGGTTGCAACACAATGACCATACTGATAAGAATTCTTCTTCCACTTCTTAAACCGGGAATTGCAGCTACTTCTACCTGGTGTTTTATTGTAGCTTGGGATGAGTATTTATATGCCTATACACTTCTGGATAATAATAATTTGTGGACCGTTGCCGTGGGGCTCGCCGGTTATATTGGGCAATATTCAACCC
>JAITRG010000121.1 GCA_031288515.1 Tannerellaceae bacterium | reverse complement strand
CTGCTTAAAATAATCACTTAAGCAGCTTATTTATTTTATCACAAATAGATTTTTGCCATTCCCTTAGCCCTGTGGGCTTTGGCATCCCACAGGGAAAGGGGGAACCGCCTGCCTGCGTTATTCTGCCCTAAAACGTGTTTTTCGGCAATTTCAGGCAATGGAAAAACCTCGCATAATACAGCAATACAGCGCTGGCTGTCAATCTGATTGTCCCGTTTTTCCAAAATCCGCACCCTGTGCAGGATATTCTATCCGAAACAGAAGATTATCTTTTCGAGTTAACAGAAATATTGTACCAAAAAGAATATTCCGGTTTTAAAGAGAGCGCCGTTAAATATGTTACGGATTTGGAGACAGCGCAACTCTTATAAAACGTCAGAATGTAACGGATATTTCTGCGCCGATTTGAAAAGGTTTGCCTTTTTGAATATAGGGTTGTTTTAATGACTCGAAATAGAAAGCGGCATATTGGACGTTTGTTATATTCCGGCTCCAGATATCCAGCTTTACAATACCTTTACGTACGCCTGCCTTGGCATTTAATGATCCGTAGAATTTTTGGCTGACGTCGTTTAATTCCGTCCAGTAGATATTGCCGGCGCCGCCAAACTGGAGGGAAGCGCTAAACTGGTCTAACCAGCAATTACGCAGAAGTCTGTTGTATTGCATGCCAACGTTTAAGGTGTGCTGGGGCGTATAAGGGATGTGGTTCCCTTTACAATCGGTTTTAACTATTTCGCTGGCGTCGTTTTTTACTTCGTATATATAATCCCGGAAGGTGGCGTGGGTGAATCCATAGTTAACATCCGCCGCCAGATGGTTTGTTATTCTTGCACGTAATGACAACTCCGCTCCAAAACTGCTTGCTTTTCCTGCGTTGGAGAGATAACGCCCGTTTCCGCTGTCTGCAAATTTGGTAAGCTGCATGTCTTTTATGTCCATATAGAACAATGTTAATTCGCTGTGGAGGCGATTGTCGATTAGTTCGCTCCGTATGCCCAATTCGTAGTTCCAGCTTTTCTCCGGTTTGTAGGCTGTTACTTCGTCAACAGGCTCCGGTTTGTATTTTTCGGCTTTTGCTTCCCCTACAAATTGCGACATCATGTCGTATTGCATCTGGCTCTGCATCAAATCTGCCGACATTTGCACATTGTATCCTCCCGTTTTATACCCTTTGGCTACGGATAGATAGGTAAACGTTCCTGGCGAACATTCGTATTTCAGGGATACTTTAGGTAATACCTGCCAGAAATCCTGCGAAGTCGATTCGTCCATAACCGTCGGATTAATATTCGGAATTTCAGTAACCTTATCGCTTACGCTGTCTCTACTCATTCCCATACGCATAACAGCGTTCGATTGATAAGACATTTCCTGTTTTTCGTAATCTAAACGAATACCGGCGGTGAGTGACAATCCTTTTGTAAACAAATTATTATAAGTGGATTGATGATAAAGGGCAAATCCATAAGCCGGCGTATCAAACGAACCGGGTATATAAAGCTGTTTGTCCATCACCCGCAGGTAGAACGGCATGGAAGGATTATTCTTTTTGATATTGTTGAATACCCGTTGCAGTATCTCTTTTATGCCGTCTTCCTTAAAGGTTACAGGCCCTTCGATATGAAAGTCATTATTGAAACCGTACAGTCCGAAAGACCATTGGTAGTTATGGAGCGTATTGCTTTTAATGGCGATTTCTTCGCTGATCGCTTTCTGTTTTTGCGTTTGGCGTAACGTAAAAATCGATTTGGGCGAAAAGTCCTGATCCATTAACATATCGTCTTCAAAATATTGGAAACCGGTTGTGCTGCTCAGTATAAACCGGCTCGTCCGGTATTCTAAAAACAGACTGTTTGTCAGTACCTTGCGCGTATAATAGCAGGAATCGTTTATGCTTACCGGGTCTGTAACGCCTGTCTCTTTATGATAAAGCCCATAAGGGAAGGCGCCCTGGTCTACATAATCGTACGATAAAGTATATGCGGCGAAGAGACAGGGCTTTATTCGCCAGTCTAACTTGAAACGCCCGCCTGCCGATTTTTCCTGATCCGCTTTTTTGCCGGTAAACTCGTTTCTGAAGAATCCGTCATTTCTGCCATAATATCCGCTAAGCGAGACGCCTGCGGTTTGACCTATTTTCCTGTAGTGAGATGCTTTTGCTTTCAATTGGCCGTAATTCCCCCCGGACAGGGTAAGTTTTGTACCTTGAAAGTCAAAAGGCGAAAGGGTATAAATATTAATAATGCCCCCCATGGCGTTTCGTCCGTATAACGTACCTTGCGGGCCGCGGAATACCTCGATCCGCTGTATATCCGTCAATTCAAAATCGAAAACGCTTTTATCCAGATAAGGCACGTTATCCACATATAAACCTACCGACTGGCCGCTACTGCGCGTACCGACGCCCCGTATGTAAATGGCGGAGGTCAGTTTTGCCCCGTAATCGGGGATATACAGGTTAGGAACAAACGAACTGATATCTTTCAACGCATCTATCCGGCGCCCGTTTATTGCTTGCGGCGATATAACGGATACGGAACCGGGTAATGTACGAAACGCATTTGTCTCTTTTGTAGACGACGTGATAACTATCTCGTCCATATTATACGTTTTAATGGTATCATTCGGATTGATGTTGTCTGCCTTACCTTTACCGGTATGCGCACATATAAGAATACAACTAACAATTATCCACCTCATCGGCTTCTTCATAGCATATACATGATTATAAATTACTGCTGCAAAGAAACGGCAATCTTTTTTTATGGGCAATCACTATATGTAGTGATTTTTTCAGCCTTAAAATGTATCGCTTTTATAAGGACGAAGGCGCCAGCCCGTTCATTATGGCATAAAAGGTGAGGCCGGAAACGGTTTTTATACCGAGTTTCGAGGTTATGTTTTTGCGATGGGAAAGTACGGTGTTTAAACTGATATTCAGGGCGTCGGCTATATCTTTATTGGTAAGCCCCTGTACGATGCATTTAAGTACGTCTGTTTCGCGGGAGGACAGTTCTTTGCTTTTTTCTTCCGTTGGGTTATTTCTTTCGGAAGCGAAGAGCTGTTGCAGATTCTGGATAATGTCTTCCTGCGTGGCAAGTATATTAAGGTTATTTCCGGTAGCAAAGACCGTATCCCGGCTGATTAATAAAACGGTTTTCGCTTTGCGGGGGAGAAAGAAGTCGACGTTTAAGACAAAAATTTCCGGCAGGGTGAAATAATAATCGTAAGAGTCGTTGTTTGCCGAGGCCATACATTCAAAAGAAGAAAAACCGGCAATTTCAACCGGATGGAAATAATCCGTCAGTAAGCTTTGCAAGCCGGCGCTTTGTAAGGCGTCGGGGAGGATAATCGCTATTCGCTTTGTTTTCTGCATCTGTTAGAACCGGTTATTGGCAATGTTTCTCCATCGTTGTTATCATTGGAGCAAGTATCCGGTAGCGGATACGATTCTGTTGTTTAATATCTTTTTGGAGGTTATTTACGGCGATAATAACAGCGTAGCAAAGGTTCTCATCGTATGTGCCCGAAAGGTGTTTTACCATAATCTTTTTTAAGTCGGCAAGCAATGCCTCCAGATTATCTTCCTGCAGTTGAGGAGACGCCTGCGGAATAGGCCGGTTCATGCTTTTCTGCCATTTTTCGTTCAGAGCCAGGCAGTAGGGAAACCATACCTTTTCATCATAATCCATACGCGCTTCAAACTCTTTTTTACATTCGGCAAAAAAGTTTCCTATGGAGGAGAGCGATTGATTACCGGGCGTGCTTACCTTTATAAAATAAGTAAGGTGGCGTTCTATATTGGGCAATTGGTTCCGGCGGTAATAATGATTTGTTTTTTGCAGATAATCAATAATTAATGAAGTATGGAAAGACTGTAGTTTTTTTTCCGGGAAATACTCTTCATTTAAAAACGTGTTGATTACCGTTAAGAAGAAATCCGTGTCTAACTGATAGTTACTGCAAATTTCATTCACAGAACTATCGCCCAAACCTAAGCGAATGCCAAACCGGTTGATAACAGGAATGAGTGAAGGGTGTTCTTCCACCACTTCACTCATTTGCATAGTAGGGTAAACTAAAGGCATTTCAAGCTTCTTTCCATTGTTTACGCAATAATTCCACGGCGGCAGGCAGTACAACCTCGCGGTCGCCCTGGCATCCGCACTCGAAACTTACATATTTGTCATAGTCGAGCATTTTCAAGCCTTTGAATCCGCTGATGTAGTTATCCGCCTCTCCGTCTTCGCCAGGCATGCTCCGGCGTTTACGGCTTGCCATATGTACATGTTGCAGGTAGTTGCCGGCCGACAGGAAGGCTCCCATATCGCAGGTTTCTTCCCATGTCATATGCCAGAAATCGCCCAGACAGGTAACGCCCGGATTGTTGATGTCGCGACAGATAGACGCGGCGTCGGCTACCTGGCGTAAATAGAACGCTTCTTTCCTGTTCAAGGGTTCCATAATAATGGCGGTACCATGTTCATGAGCAAACGTACCCATGATATTGAATTGTTCACATAAGAAATCACGCGTTTCCTGCGTATGCGGCATCGCGGGTTTCTGGTGGTTAAACGCCGGCACGATAATAACGCCGGTAGACTCCAGTTCGCCTGCTGCGGTTATGATTTCTTTCATGGTATCCATACACTGTTTACGAACGGCTTCTTCCGTAGAAAGAATGAACCCTTCAAAACCGGCGCAGATCGCGCTTACTTTTATGTTACGGCCTTTCAGCGCATCCTTGATTTCCTTCACCCGTCCGGCTAATCCTTTGCCGCCCGGTTCAAAACCAACGACGCCTAATTTCTCGAAATAATCAAACTTTTCATTCAAGTCCTTACCCGGAGCGGTTCCTTCCTGAAAGGATAGTTTCAGTTCGGCCTTGCTGTTTGCACAGCAAGACCCTGATTCGGTCGCATCGGCCTGCGCCGGTTTACCCGCGCAGGCGGCCAAAGCCGTCCCGCTCACCGTAGCGACAGCAGCGCCGGATAAAGATGTCTTTATAAAGTTCCTTCTGTCGATTGCCATACGTCATTCCTTTTTAGCAAGAGGTTTTCCGGGAACAGGAACGGTGAATCCGCTCATATCCATCTTACCGATATTTAAATCTTCAGGCAGATAGTCAAGTGGAGAAGCCGTCATAGCATCCCATGTAACTATCTCGCCCGTATAAGCCGATTCGCGCCCCATAATAGCAGCCATACAAGCTACGGCCGTTTCGGAAGCCTGGTCGATCGGTTTGTTGCCACGGATATGGTTAATCCAGTTTACATGCTCCAGTGTGTATGGGTCTTGCTGCTTGGTAGCCGCTTTTTCCGCTTCGTAATCATATCTCCATACTTCATTGCCGGCAAGGTCTTTAATAACGGCGCCTCCAGCCGTGGATAAACTACCTTTCGTTCCCTGGAAAAATTCGCTTACGTTGTTAACGCATCCGTCTATCTGGCGGCACATGCTATGCAGATGTATCCCGTTTTCCATTTCGAAATCAATACTGAAGTTATCGTATTGGTCGCCGGTTATACGGCGCTGACGTGAACCGAAGCCAACGGCTGTTTTAGGTTTCAGGCCGGTAAACCATGTGAATACATCCAGGTTATGTACATGTTGTTCTACGATATGGTCTCCCGAAAGCCATTTCCAGTTTACCCAGTCGCGAATCATCCATTCGCAATCGCTCCAGCCTGCCTGGCGTTCGCGGAACCAAAGCATAGACTGGTTCCAGTAAACCGTACCGCCGGTGATTTCGCCGATAGCGCCTTCCATTACTTTCTGGTAAGCGGCTACATAGCTGCGTTGGTGATGGCGTTGCGTACCTGTGATAACGCAAAGGTTTTTAGCCAGGGCTTGTTTGGCGGTCGCCATGATGGTGCGATAACCGACCGGGTCTACGCAAATCGGCTTTTCAAGGAAAGAATGTTTTCCTTTCTCTGTTGCATATTGGAAATGAATCGGGCGGAAATTAGGAGGCGTAGCTACAATAACTACATCTACGCCACTGTCTACTACAGCCTTATAAGCATCCAAACCAACAAAGCGCATGTTTTCCGGTATATCAACGCCCTTGTCTGCTTTTAATTTTTCGGCTAAATTGTCAACGCGGTCTTTAAACGTGTCGCCCAACGCCGTGATCGTTACGCCGTTTGCAGCATTCAGGAAGTTGAATGCAGCGCCCGAACCGCGGCCGCCACAACCGATTATACCGGCTTTTAATTCTTTTCCGTCAGCGGCAAAGTCTACCAAATCAGGCACATAATAACTTCCGGGAGCCTTCAATGGCTTGTTGGCTTCGGCGCTTTCGCCGGCTCCGCCACCGCATGAGGATAATACTGCCGCTGTGCTGCCTGTTCCGATTGCGCCGATTGCGCCGGCCATCGCTGAACTTTTTAAAAATGATCTTCTACTGATTTCTTTTTTCATGATATTATAATTTTTAATGTGTTGATAATTCATCGCATACTACGCGGAAACCGATACCGCGGATATCGGAATACCACCAAATGCTTTTAGGTTGTTGCGGGTCTGTTTTCAGCCACGCATCGTGTTTTGTATAATCGCGGGCGGCTACGCGAAGGTCGGCCGCATCCGAGGCGTAATTACCTCCGCGCACTACCCATTCGGCGCCTTCCGTTACCACCGGGTCAACCGCGCTCTCTCCTCCTTTGCCATAGGCTTCGGGATCGTACTTATCCGCGCAATATTCCATTACATTGCCCAACATATTTTTAAGCCCGAATGGATTTGCGTCTACCTCCGACGGTTCCTGCGTTCTGTTTCTACTGTTCTTGCCGTAAATAACATACGAACCGACAGGGTCTGTATCCGCGCTGATAAATTTGCGCCAGAATCCTTCATCCGAGAACTTTTTCGGGTTGCCCGGGAAGAAATAAGGAGTTTCCGTCCCGCCGCGGGCCGCATATTCCCATTCGGCTTCAGTGGGTAAACGGTATTTTTTACCCGTTTTCAACGAAAGCCATTGACAGAATGTTTCCGCAGCGTAATGTGTCATGGTTATAGCCGGGCGGGCGCCCCCTCCCCATCCCTGGTCGGGGAATCCAAACGGAGGCGTAGGGCCTGATATGGCGTCTACATCCGGACGGCTGTTATTGGCATAAACGTCTTCGGGAGGCGTGCGGCCTTCGCTCATCGTATTGGCATAAAACGCCCAATACTGGTCCCACGTTACTTCCGCTTCAGCCATGAAGAACGGACTGATTGTTATGTTACGTACGGGCGATTCATCCGCTTTATGGAAAGGCTCTTTGTCGGCGCTACCCATCCGGAATGTCCCGCCCGGAATGGCAATCATGTTGAAGGATACCATCGTACCGGGGATTTGCTCGGTATAGTTTGCAAAGGAAGTAACTTCCGTGGGCGTTTTGAAAAACAGGTTCGGATCGATTGCCTGCGAGCCGGCGGTTGCGCCGGGGACGCCGGTTAGCTTGCCGTGGCTGTAATTCGGATTGTAATGGCCGGCGTCCAAATGGCAACTGATACATTGTAAATCCAGCTTTTTCTCATTGTCTTCATAATACAGGTGGGCCGTAATTCCATCAGCCGTAATCCCTTCCGGGAATAAATTGTGATGACATTCTTTACACGATTCGTTCGGAATGTATGTAACGGCATATTCTAACTCCGACATTCTGTCCCAATCATAATCGGCGCTGTCTTTCGCCAGGTAGCCCCATACATCGCGCAGCCCTAACTTCGCTTTAGCCGTATAATGAGCCCATGTATGGGTTTGCGGGGGAAGATGGCATGCTATACAGTGCGTCTTCGTTCCGCTTCCGTTATTATAATGTTTGGATAATTTCCAACTGTTTTCCACATGCGGATGTACATGGCACATCATACACGATTCGTCTGTTGAAAAATATACGGAAGTAAGATATATGCCGGTAACACAACCGGCTCCCAGAATGATTCCCGACAAAAGGAGGAAGGATTTCTTTTTAAAGAAACTTTTCTTCTCGGATTGTGTGTAGCGAGTTGACTTGTTCTTTACCATTTGTTTTATGCTCAGCTATTTTTTCGTATCAAGGATTAGAAGATTATAAATTGGCAATAAAAGTAGCATATTTTATTGAATCTAAAATAAAGATCAGACTATTTTTATGAATAAATTTATCCTTGTATACTTTTTATCATCTCTTCGTTACTTATTCAATCCATTTTTGCCATTTCTGCTTTTCATTGTATCCGGCTTCTACCATGGTTTCAATAAATTGCATTCCTCTTACGCCGTCATGTACCGTGGGGAAGTCGAGTATTCTCCCGGAAGGCTTTTCGCCGCTCTTTGTTTTTCTGAGCGTAGCGGCAAAATTCCGGTAGATATTGGCGAATGATTCGATAAATCCTTCCGGGTGTCCGCCCGGCGTGCGGGTATTGTATTTCGCCAGGTCGCCTATAAATCCGTTATTACCCATCCGGATGATTTCTTTAGGCTTGTCTGTCCATTTCAGGTATAAGCTGTTAGGTTCTTCCTGGCGCCATTCCACCCCCCCCTTTTCTCCATAAACGCGGATGGTAAGGTTGTTTTCTTCGCCGGCTGCAATTTGCGAACAGGTAAGGACGCCTGTCGCGCCTTTATCGTACCGTAAAAAGGCGGCGCCGTCGTCGTCTATCGGCCGGCCGGGGGCAAACGCTTTCAGGTCGGCGCAAAGTTCGGTCACTTTCTGTCCGGTGATATATTCGCTCAGGTGCCAGGCATGGGTGCCGATGTCGCCTACCGCTCCGGCTTTACCCGAACGTTTCGGGTCTGTACGCCAGCCGGCATTGTTGCCGCCTTGTAATTCGATCCGCTCGGATAGCCATCCTTGCGAATATTCAACATATACCCGGCGGATTTTACCGAACTCGCCTTTGGCTACCCGTTCTTTCGCTTCTTTAACAGCCGGATAACCGGTGTAAACATGTGTGAGCGCCAGTATCAACCCGGTATCTTCCACTTTTTTCCGTAGCGCTTTCGCTTCTTCCAGCGAGAAGGTAATCGGTTTGTCTACCACTACATGAAATCCTCTTTCCAAAGCTATCATGGCCGGTTCGAAGTGCCATTTGTTGGGAGTTACAATCGTTACGAAGTCCATCCGTTCGCCTTCGGGAAGGGTTACTTCGCGTTCAAACATTTCCTGGTATGTCTTATATATCCTGTCTTCCGGCAGGAAATAAGAACGTCCCGAACTTACGGAAATATCGGGGTTCACACTAAAACATCCGCAGACTAATTCGATCTGATTATCCAAAAAAGCGGCGCAACGGTGGATCGCGCCGATAAAAGCGTCGCTACCTCCGCCAACCATTCCCATTCTAAGTTTCCTGTTTTCCATCCTCATTAAATTTTAGATTAATAATTAGCATTCCTATTTATATAAGGTATTAGTAAAAAGGGCTGCGCTTATTATGGACCTAAGTCTAAGCGCAGCCCTGTTAAGCGTGTCAAATGTACAAATTTATTTGATTATTCCATATCCGGATTTTAAAACAAATTCATCATTGTAATCTGAATACATACGAATTTGGATCTGTATTTGTTTGAAATACAATCTGATCGCCACTTTGACCGTCAGCAGTAAAACCTAGGTTTCCTGCACTACTGGACCACCCAGCACATGATGGTCCATATACAAGCGTAAATTGAGTATTACTTGGATTTGTTACTTTGACCGAAACATAACTCTGTGCCGGAATGTCAAAGGATGTGTATAATGTATCTGGGTTGGTAGGGCTCCCTAATACATAAACACCATTAACACTTACATATCCCTTAATATAATTTACTAAAGGTATACCAGATACTTCACATACTGACGGTCCAAGATTCAAAGGAGTCTCGAACTCCTCACGGTTTTCAGCAATTGTAAAACCAATACAGATAAGTAAGAAACAAAATAAAATAAAATTCTTTTTCATAAAGCATAAATATTAAATTAAACAAAATTAAATATAAATGTTAATATTCTGAATTAATTGATCATTTCTGTTCATTTCATCATAGTGGACAAGCAAGAAATATGTTTAGTCAAGATATATAAGATTTAGCAAAAAGGGCTGTACTTATTATGTATCTAAGTCTAAGCACAACCCCGTTAAGCGTGTCAAATATACAAATTTATTTGATTTATTGCATACCCGGGTTTTGAACTAATGCCGTATTTCTTCTTAATTCATCACGTTTGATGGGTGCAAAATACATTTTATCGTCCCACTTTCTATATTCCCTGTCAACCACCTCCAAACTCCTTACATAATAATGGTAATCCCATGTGTTTTCGTCGCGTACATACGGACGATTCTGTGTTTTTCCCGGTTTCAAACGGGCGAAAACAGTAATACCAGTTAATTCTTTACTATTCGTTTCAGGAGCAATCATCCAACGGCGTACGTCGTAATAACGGGAGTCTTCAAAGGATAATTCCGAACGGCGTTCGTGGCGAAGGAATTCCCTCATGTCGGCTTTGTTGAACGATTGTCCGCGTACAGCCAACGTACTCTTTGTATCCGGCCTGCCGATGCGGGTTCTCAAAGCGTCTAAATAGCCGGCGGCCTCTTCCAACTGGTCGAGTTCGATACAGGCTTCGGCCGCAATCAGGTACATTTCGGCTAAGCGCATATGCGGCCAGGGCACAACCTGCGGAAAGTTTTGCCCGTCTACGGATGTGTCGATCAATTTTTTCTCGTAATAGCCTGTCCATGAACCGTTCCAGTCTTCAATCGGCCCCTGGCGGGTGTCG
This sequence comes from Tannerellaceae bacterium, assembly GCA_031288515.1. Taxonomy (GTDB): domain Bacteria; phylum Bacteroidota; class Bacteroidia; order Bacteroidales; family Tannerellaceae; genus DFXE01. The sequence continues at coordinate 1,590 of JAITRG010000121.1, read as the reverse complement.
ATACCATAAACGCCTTTGAAGTCTAATTTTGAACCGTCCGGCAGGTTAACCGTTACGTTCACACCGTCGGAAAGTTCGTAGGTACCGCATTGCAGGTTACCCAGCAGCGTCGGATCCAGAGGGAAAGCGTCGGACGGGCGTTTTCTGCCCCATACGGACCCGTCGAAACCTACGTTAGCATAGAAACGCGGTTCGCGGCCATTATACGGGCTGCCTATCTTCGAATCTCCCACTTTTACCAAACCTCCGTCGGACAACGAACCGTCTTCCATTTCAAATGACAAAACAAAATCCTGCGTAGGAGTCGTCCCCGACCAGTTGTGGTATCCGTTCGGCCCGTGTTGCAGTGGGAGCCAGTTGGTAACTTTACTGGATGCAAACTGTTTGGTAAAGATCATTTCGTCACTGTTTGAAATGGCAATCTGATGATACTTGTTTGCGATATCGTCAACTGAACCGCCGCGGCAGTCTACCAACGCATAGTTACCGCCTTCTATCAATTCTTTCGCAGACGCCAAGGCCTGACGGTAAAGAGCGCTCCTGTCGCCATTGTACTGATTTACATCCAGTTTGTTTACCGTGCGGTCGGCATACAGCGGGCTGGCTATATGCAGGCTTATGCGCGCTTTCAGCCCGATGGCAACGCCTTTGGTAAGGCGGCCCAAAGCGGCCGTTTCGGGCAACAAAGGCAGGGCATTATCGATATCCTGAAGGATAAAGGCTAAACAGTCATTTACATCGCTGCGCGGGATACTGATATTATTCAAGTCGTCCAAACTATAAATATCCGTTACAATAGGGACTCCTCCGAATCCTCTCACCAGGTTGGAATACAGATAAGCCCTGAGCAGGTAGGCCTCTCCTTTTATTACATCCACGCTGTAATCATTATCGGCAGGCACCTTGTCAATGTTGGCCAGCACCAGGTTGGTATAATAAATACCTTTATATACCCGGCTCCATTTAAACGGGCAATTGTCATCATTATACCATTGCAGGTCGCTTTCGGAAACATTCGCTTCGTTGACGGCTTTCTGTCCGTAATTGTGCGTAAAATAAGCGTCATCCGTCAGTCCGGTGGTGTTATGTTCCCGGGCGCCGTCAACTACATAACTGTAAACATTATTGATTAACCCCTGTGTAAGCCCGGCGCTATTAAACACATCCTCTTCCGTATATTGCTCATTGGGCTTCAAATCCATGAAATCACTACATGCGGCGAGTGATAATATACAAGTGAAAGTGAATAAAACAGCTATATTTTTAATGTATGTTCTCATATATTATTATTTTAGAAGGTTGCGGAAATACCGAAGTTAATAACCCGTCGCAGAGGATAAGCAGTAAAGTCCTTATTTACGTTTTCCGGATCGCCGACTCCCATTTTATCCACCGTAAACAGGTTGGTTGCATTCGCATACACGCGAAAACGGCTTATTTTCAATTTCTGAATGGCTGAGTTTGGAAGCGTATAACCGATTTCCAGGTTCTTCATACGGAGGTAATCGCCTTTGCGCAGGAAGGCAGGATCCGTACTCCGGTTATTGATCCAGTATTGGGTTTCGCGTTCATATGTACGCGGTCCGTTCG
>JAITRG010000049.1 GCA_031288515.1 Tannerellaceae bacterium | reverse complement strand
GAGCCGCAAACGGGGTCGTTCTGATTACAACAAAAAGGGGCAATACCGGAAAGCCGCAGGTTAACGTCTCCTTTAACGAAGGATGGAGCCAGCCGACCGTTATACCGGAAACGGCGGACGCGGCCACTTACCTCACTATGCTGAATGAAATAAATATGTATGCAGGCGGCTCGCCCAGATACACCGAAGAGGAAATAGAAAATTACCGGAAAGGCGCCGATCCCTGGCTGTATCCCAATACGGACTGGTTTGCCGAAACATTCAAGAATTTTGCCTCGCAACGTAAAATAAACGGTTCCATCAGAGGGGGGAACGACAGTTTCAGGTATTTCGTTTCCATCGGGGGCAATACGCAGGATGGCATCTACAAAAACAGCGCTACCAAATACTCGCAGGCAAGCTTCAGGGGAAATATAGATGGCAGGATCAATCGATATATTAAAGTAAGTTTCGATATTGCCGGCCGTCAGGAAAACCGGAATTTCCCGACAGTTTCCGCTGCCTCTATCTTCAGTATGCTTGTGAGAGGGAAACCCAATATCCACGCCTACTGGCCCAACGGACTGAATGGGCCCGATATTGCAGAAGGGCTAAATCCGGTTGTAATAACTACCAAACAAACCGGATACGACAAGCGCAACAAGTATACGCTGGAAACAAAAGCGAACATCGAAATACAGATACCGGGTATCGACGGTTTGACGTTATCGGGCAATTACTCCTACGACAAGTATTTCGAAAGCCGGAAGACATGGCAAACGCCCTGGTATCTATATAGCTGGGATGGCGTATCATACGACGAAAACAATCAACCGGTATTAATCGAAGGGAAGAAAGGCCTTTCCAATCCCGAATTATGGCAACGGGCAGACAACAATGGCCGCACCACCCTGAATGCATTGCTCAGTTATGAAAAGACAGTTGCCTCCAGCCACAATACAAAAGCAATGGTGGGGGTAGAACGTATAACGGGCGACGAAATACGGATGGACGCCGAAAGGAAGTATTATGTATCTACCGCCCTGGACGAACTCTTTGCCGGAGGCGACCTGGAGAAAACGAATACCGGCTATTCGAATGAAAACAAACGTATGAACTTTTTCGGGCGTATCAATTACGACTATCAGGCAAAGTATTTGCTGGAATTTCTCTGGCGCGTAGACGGATCGTATATTTTCCCAAGTGATAAACGGTATGGTTTCTTCCCCGGAGTTTCCGCCGGATGGCGTATCTCGGAAGAAGGTTTCTGGAAAAATGCTCTTCCCTTTATTGATTATTTCAAGCTCAGAGGCTCGTGGGGGCAGACCGGCAACGACCGTATCGATCCGTATCAATTCTTGTCCAGCTATGCTTTCCGGACAAACGATGAAGATATATATGTATTCAACGGAAGTACGCAGAACAAAGTATTGCAGGAAAGCCGAATCCCGAATCCCGACGTTACCTGGGAGGTTGGAAACCAATCCAATATCGGGTTCGACGGGCAGTTGTTGAAAGGAGCGCTTACGTTCTCTTTCGACTACTTCTATAATTACCGCACCCAGATCTTATGGAACAGGAATGCATCCGTTCCGGGTTCGACAGGGCTTACCCTCCCGAAAGAAAACATCGGGGAATACAGTAACAAAGGCCTCGAATTTCAGGCAGGATATGCCGGTCAGTCGAAAGATTTCAACTACAGCGTGTCCGTTAATGGAGGCACAAGTAAAAGTAAAATCAAGTATTGGGACGAAACGCCCGGTATCCCGGATTATCAAAAGACAACAGGCTATCCCGCTCCCTTAAACTCCGGAGGCAGTATCGACGTAAGTTCTTCATTGTATTATAAAGCCATCGGCATTTTCAGGGATGAAGCCCATCTGAACGCTTATCCGCACTGGGCCGGAGCAAGGCCCGGCGACGTAATCTTTGAAGACGTAAACGACGACGGAACTATCGACGGATTAGACAGGGTAAGAATAAGTAAGAACCTGATACCCACCTTTACCGGAGGCGTGAATATCGATCTCGGATATAAAAATATATATACGACCTTCTTCTTCCAATGGGCTACCGGCGCCATTCGTTACCGATATTTCGAAATGCAGGGCGAAGCGGGCAATTTCCTGAAAAATGATGCGGAAGGCCGGTGGACGCCGGATAACCCGGACGCTACAAAGCCCAGGACCTGGAACCGCTATAGTGAATACTGGCGTAACAACAGAAACACCTATTGGCTGGAAGATAACGATTACTTACGATTGAAGAACCTGGAAATAGGGTATATCGTCCCGCGCAGGATAACAGATGTATTCGGACTGGAAGCCTTACGGATTTATGCAAGCGGGCAAAACCTGTTTACAGTCGACAAGATAAAAGACTTCGACCCGGAATCGGAGAACGCTCAATCATATCCTACAAACAGGATTATAAATGTCGGATTAAATGTAACCTTCTAAAATCAAGGAATTATGAAACGTATGAAACATATAACAGGAAAACTAACGGTATGCGTATGCAGCTTTCTATTATTGTCTGCCTGCAGCGACGATTTAGATACCACTCCCAAAGAAGAATTTTCCGAACTGGCGGTCTGGAGCGACCCCGCTTTGGTAGAAACATTAATTAATAATGTATATTTCAGATTAGACGAGCCGCTAAGCGCGGGAAGGCTGAAAGCGGTACTTGTCGACGAAGCGCATTATAGAGGGAATGCCGGTTCGCGGGATTTTAACAACTGCCGGCTTACGCCCGATACCTATCCCGGCTGGGCGGCCGCTTGCCGTTACAGGACATGGAATGATATGTATAAAACGATCCGGACATGTAATTTATTCTTCGAAAACGTTGAACTGATCCCATTCGGCAGTACACTGGAAGACGGCGTAACGGAAAAAGACCGCATGACAGGCGAAATATCATTCCTCAGAGCCTATAATTATTTCAATCTGGTTACTATGTTTGGCGGCGTGCCGATTATAACCCAGGTATATGGCCTGAACGAAGAATATGCTGCGCCCCGGAATACCTGGGAAGAATGTATCGGCTTCATCGTGTCGGAATGTGATAAAGCCGCCGCTTTATTGCCCCTCAGGCAGACAGGGGATAATTACGGAAGGGCAACCAAAGGGGCGGCCTTGTCTCTGAAGTCGCGCGTATTGCTGTATGCAGCCAGCGACCTGTATCATGCTACTTCCCAGCTATACCCGGACTTTCCCAATCCCGAACTGCTCGGATATACCGGCGGCGACCGGACAGCGCGTTGGAGAGCAGCCAAAGACGCCGCTAAAGCGGTGATGGACTTAGGTATTTATACGCTGTATAAAGCCGACCCCGCGCCAACCGACTCTGTCGCGCAAAATTTAGTGGACTTTTTCTTGTCTAAAGATTCGGAAGAGGATATCTTTGTCAAATTCTTTGTACCTGCGATGAAACAGAATTACGGATTATACACCGGATCGAACGGATTCCATACATGGGGATCGAATGCGCCGATTGCCGATATGGTAGACGCCTATGAAATGGCCGACGGGACAAAGTTTGACTGGAACAATCCCGCCCATGCCGCCTTCCCGTACAGGAACAGGGAGCAACGCTTTTATGCAAACGTATTATACGAAGGCGCTTACTATCGCCCGCGCCCGGTCGACGTAGTAGGATTGGAACCTGACGGAGTCATGCAGATGGGAAGATGGGAAGTATGGGATGCCGCAACCGGTTCCGTACAGGAAGTATACGGGGTAGATACCCGCAAAAGCCCCATCGAAGACTGGAACGGTTCGGAAACAGGATACTATGCCCGCAAATTTATGGACCCGGCCGTAGATGCGCAGTATGCCGCAAATAAGCAAGAAGTTACCTGGCGCTATATCCGTTATGCGGAAATTTTGCTTAACTATGCGGAAGCGTGTATCGAACTGGGCGAAGACAGCGAAGCAAAGGTCTATATTAATATGATCCGCAAACGCGCCGGATTACCCGGGCTGACGGAGACCGGAGCCGCCCTGAAAGAACGTTACCGCAATGAACGGCGGATAGAGCTGACGTTTGAAGAACACCGGTTCTACGACGTCCGCAGGTGGAAAATCGGCCATCTGGTATACAAACCCGCTTCAAGGGCGGAAATCGTCTATAAGCTGAACCCGGATAAAACAACCTCCAGCGTCCCGACAATCACACATGTGGTATGGGAAGACCGGTCGTGGGACGATAAAGCGTATTTCTTCCCGATTCTGCGCGACGAAAGGAATAAGAACGCAGTATTGGTACAAAATCCCGGATATAAATAAAAACAGAAATGATATGAAACGCACAACTTTCGGATTATTCATCCTTCTCCTTTTCTTCTGTACCGGCTCCGCAGGGGCGCAAGAGGATATAAAGATTACGCACGGGCCTTATTTGCAAAATATGAGCCACAACGAAGTAACGATTGCCTGGCTCACAAATAAGAACGCCATATCCTGGGTAGAACTGGCGCCGGACGATGATACGCATTTCTATGTAACCGAACGGCCCAAATATTTTGCCGCTAAAAACGGGGTAAAATCAGAAGGCGTCGTCCACGCCGTTAAACTTACCGGCCTCGAACCGGGAACCAGGTACCGCTACCGCGTCTTCTCGCAGGAAGTCGCCGGCAGGCAAAACCACCACATCTTCTACGGGAAAGTAGCCTCCACCGCCGCCTACCAGACAGGCCCTCTATCGTTTACGACAAATGACTACACGAAAAAAGACGTCACCTTTACCGTAATAAACGATATCCACGGCCGGAGCGATATGATGAAAACGCTGCTGGAAATAGCCGCGCCTGCCAAAAACGACCTCGTCTTCTTCAACGGCGACATGGTATCGTCTATGAATAGCGAAAAAGAACTGTTCGACGGCTTTATGGATGTAGGCGTAGAAACGTTTGCCAAAGAAATACCCATGTACTATTGCCGGGGCAACCATGAAACGCGCGGCCCGTTTGCCACGAGATTTCAAGACTACTTCTCGCCGTTGAACCCCGAACTGTATTTCCTGGTAAGGCAAGGCCCCGTCTGCTTTGTCGTACTGGACTGCGGAGAAGACAAGCCCGATACCGATATCGAATACAGCGGAATCACCGTATACGACGAATACCGCACACAGGAAATGACCTGGCTCAAAGAAGCCCTCAAGCAAAAGGAATTTACCGAAGCCCCGTTCAAAGTAGCGATCTGCCACATGCCCCCCTTTGGAGGATGGCATGGCGAGCAGGAGGTGCTGGAGAAATTCGTCCCCCTGCTAAACGACGCCGGCATAGACATTATGCTGTGCGGGCATTTACACCGGCACATCAAAAAAGAAGCCGGCCCGCAGGTTAAATTCCCCGTCCTGGCCAACGGAAACGAAGCCGTTATAAAAGGAAGAATAACCCGCGACGAACTGGCGCTGGATATTACAGGCCTTGATGGAAAACAGGTAGACCGCATCAATATCAGGAAATAAACAGAGTTGCCTCGCCCCTTTAGACAGTTGTTTCAAGGGGTGAGGCAATAAGAAAGAAACGAATGTTTACATCTGCGAGCTTCGCCATTTGCTAATTTTTCCATAACTTGCCACCGTTTATCTACACATTTATCTTTTCCAATGAATGAGATTGATATACAGTGCTTTGAAAGAATAAGAAATGGGGATGAAGCAGCTTTTAAGGTTGTTTACAATACCTATTATTCAAGGTTATATTACTTCATTTTTGAATTTATCCCTCAAAAAGATATTGTTGAAAACATTATTCAGGATACTTTCTTTGTACTGTGGGAGAAAAGAACAAATCTGAAAGATGACACAAACCTCTCTTCTTATCTGTTTTCTGTCGCCAAAAATAACTGTTTGTATAAATTACGTGAAAAAAAATACCGTGAAAAACTGTTTGTTTCCAAAAGCCTGGAATTATCCGAGATGGAGTTGAATTATGAGGCATTAACTAAAATCGACATTTCAACCTTTACTTTCAAAGAGATCGAAAAAATTATAGCCGAGACTCTCGATCAACTCCCGCCGCAATGCAGAAAAGTATTTGAACTTAGCCGTTTCAGGGGAATGAAAAATGCTGAAATAGCAAAGGAACTCCATATTTCTGTAAAAACGGTAGAAGGACATATTACGCGAAGTTTGAAACTGTTTAAATATACGCTGAGGGATTATTTGCCACTTGTCTTTTACCTGTTTATTTGTTAGATACTTACAAATATTTTAATTATTCTTGAAAAAAACGAATTTGCAGCAAGGGTAATTGACTATCCGTGCAATATAATTATAGCATATTAATTATGAATATTATCGAAAACATAGTAAATCTGGTAACAGGGAACCTGGATTCTGAAGACAGGAAGAGAATTCTTTCGGAAATCGGTACGAACGTGGAGTCCAAAAAAGAATTTTACAAAATAAAGGCTGCATGGGCTCTTTTTTCCTCTACAAAGAAAATGAATCAGTATGACATGGAAAGAACATACGTTGAACTGCAAGGGAGGATTCGCAGAAAACCTGTTCATCCTGATTTGAGAATAAATACGTTCATTCGTTATGCGGCTATTCTTATTGCTATCATCGGCTCCTCTCTGCTATTTATTAACTTAACTAAGCAAAACCGCTTCGTTGAAGAACTGAAATATACAACTGTAGTTGCAGATTATGGCCAGATATCAAAAATTATATTACCGGATCATTCCGTAATATGGTTGAATTCCGGAACTACAATGACATATAACAATCGTTTCGCTATAACAAACAGGGATTTAATTCTTGATGGCCAGGCCTATCTGGAAGTGAAAAAGGAGAATGACAATCCCTTAATCGTAGCATGTAAAGATTTAAGAATTAAAGTTCTTGGAACAACGTTTGACGTAAACGCATATATGGATGACGAAATAATTCAGATCGTATTAGAATCCGGTAAAGTTCAATTATTACGAACGGATGACAACTCTTTCGATTATCGACTCAAACCAGGTGAAATAGCCCAATACAATGTAAATTTAAAGAATGTCGCTATCGAAAAGATCGGCCCTTCCGATTATGCCTCCTGGAAAGATGGTTATTTATTATTTAATGAGACTCCGCTGTCTGAAGTTATTGAACAACTGGAACGTAAATTCAATGTAGAGATAAACGTAATAGACGCCGACGTTTATAAATCCGTTTTCAATGCTAAATTTAATAAGGAGAGCTTATCCGAGATACTGAACTATATTGAGTATTCCTGCCCTATCAAATACAAGATAATAAAAAAGAGTAATGAACCCACAGAAAAAATCGAGTTTTACTATCACCCTTAAATAACACATAAAATGATTTTGCCTATGAAGAACTGATTTGTTAATCAACCAAAAAGGAGATGCTGGAAACATCTCCCTTAAGAATTCATGTGCCAACGCATAACTTTCGGCACAATTAATATAGAAAATGAAACAAAAGTATGAAAAAAAAGAATCACAAAATGATTTCTGCGTTAAAATCAGCGCAGAAGTTGAAAACATTTAAAATGATGAGGATAATTGTTTTAGCCTTATTTGCAATAAATTTCCATTTATTAGCTGTAAATACCTATTCTCAGAGTACTTATCTAACTTTGAACATCAAAGAAGCAACCATCAAAAATGTATTAAACAACATTCAGCAAAATTCCGAATTCTTTTTTATATATGACGCCTCCGTGGTCAATGTACAAAAGAACGTTTCTATCAAAGTTAAAGACAAATTAATTCCGGAAATTTTAGATGAACTGTTCAAAGGGTCAAATATTGTTTATAAAATTGATGGACATCAAATTGCGCTTACAACGCTGAAGGCTTCATCTGCCGAAGTCCGGCAAACCGGAATAATCGCCGGTAAAGTTACAGATTCTTATAATGATCCGTTACCGGGCGTTACTGTGATGGTAAAAGGAAGCTCACAGGGCACAGTTACCGATATGAACGGCGAATATGTATTATCCGGTATTTCAACAGGGGCCGTTTTACAATACTCATTTATGGGAATGAAAACGCAGGAAGTCGTAATTGGAAGCCAGACAGTTATAAATATTGTACTGCAGGAAGACCTCATCGGGTTAGAGGAAATAGTGGCAATTGGATATGGGACGGTAAAGAAAAGCGACCTGACAGGAGCGGTAAGCGCAATAAAAAGTGAAGATTTCAATACGGGTTTGAATACGAACATACAACAATTATTTCAAGGGAAAATAGCAGGAGCCAGAGTTATTCAGAATACTGGAGAGCCTGGCGGCGGCATATCGATGACTATTCGCGGGGCGAGTTCGATCAATGCCGGCACTACGCCTCTCTATGTAATTGACGGGATACCGATGGACAATACCAGCGTTGTATCAGGAGGCGGGAACCTGTTCTCCGGGAGTTTCACGCCCCGTTCTCCTTTGGGGACTTTGAATCCGAACGATATCGAGTCGATTGAGATTTTAAAGGATGCATCAGCTTCGGCAATCTACGGCGCACGAGCTGCGAATGGAGTAGCGCTTATTACAACTAAAACAGGAAGGAAGGGTAAACTTACAATAAATTATGACGCTTCCGCAGGAATCCAAAACCCTTCTTATAAATACGCCCTGCTCAGCCCTCAGCAATATATGGACGCCGTAAACGCTATCATTGATGCAGGAGGAGCTTCCGAAGCGGAAAGAGTATCCTTTAGTGGTAAAGGAACCGACTGGCAGGAAGAAATATTCAACAGAAATTCCTTCGTAACGAATCATAATCTATCTATTTCCGGGGGTAGCGAGAATACCAGTTATCTGACTTCATTGTCTTTTTTATCGCAACCGGGCGTTATTATAAACAATGACTTCAATCGTATCACGGCAAGAATAAATATTGACCACAATATAAATAATATCCTGAAATTAGGAATCAGGCTCAGCAATACCTATACAGATGAGAAATACATCCCTTATGGTTCAGGATATAACGAATGGGCCGGCGTTATTAACTCCGCATTAAATTATGACCCGACATTACCGGCAACAGATAAAGATGGAAAATATTCATTATCTAACTGGATTGCTATTGATAACCCGTTAGCCATTGCCAACGGTATTAATTCCAAATCAAACAGGTATAACACTATTGGCAATTTCTTTGCCGAATATTTTATTATTCCTTCTCTATCCGCAAAAATTAATGCAGGCGTTGAAACAACCTCCGAATTCAGGAAAACCTACCTGAGCCGCCTCTCTCTTTTAGGCGCAGGAACAGGAGGTACCGCCAATGTATTAACAGGAAACCGGTCAAGTTATTTACTTGAAGGATACTTGAATTATAAAAAAGATTTTAAGGACAGTTCGCTTAGCGCATTGCTTGGAGCCACCATTCAAAAATTTACGGCATTCAATTCCAATGGTTCAATTGCTAATTTCCCGTCGGATGCGACAGGCGCCAATAATCTTGGCCTTGGCGATCCTTTTTTCGCCGAAGTTAACAGTAATAAATCGGGTTATACGCTTAATTCTTTTTTCGGACGCCTCAATTACTCGCTATACGACCGGTATCTGCTTACAGGAACTTTGAGAGCAGACGGTTCTTCAAGGTTCGGTAAAAATAATAAATACGGTATATTCCCCTCGGTTGCATTGGGCTGGAAAATCAGCAATGAAAAGTTCATGGAAAATATAACGTTTTTGAATTCCTTGAAACTGCGGGGTAGCTGGGGAGAAACAGGAAATCAGAATATAGGGAATTATCAATCGCTGAATACGTTCCAGGAAGGCCCCAAAGTAGTTTTTGGCAATAATCTTACCTCGACAACCGCTTCTTCAAGAATACCGAATCCTGATTTGAAATGGGAAAAAACAGCCAAAACAGATATTGGCGTCGATTTCTCAATACTCAAAAACAGAATCGAAGGGAGCGCTGATTACTTCAACCAAAAGACGTCGGATATGCTTATCAACCTGCCTGTTCCGAAATCAACAGGATATGCAAATATCTTACAGAACGTTGGAAGCATGAGGAATACCGGCTGGGAATTTACGCTTATAACCCGTAATATTACACATAAATCATTCACGTGGGAAACAAATATAAACTTAACCACGCTCCGAAATGAAGTCCTTGATATTGGAAATATTGAAAATATCATTTCAGGCAATAATATAATAACAAAAGGGCTTCCCTTACGGTCTTTTTATGGGTATCAGGTAATCGGAACCTGGCAGGTAAATGATGATTACTCAGCCACAAAAGATGATATGGCTCCCGGGGATTATAAATTCAGGGATGTAAACGGAGATAAGATCATAACGGCAGACGACCGGGTCATTTTGGGTAATTCATTTCCAAAACTCACCTACGGAATGACTAATTCATTTAGCTATAAAGATTTTCATTTAAGTTTTGTAATTGAGGGCGTTTCCGGTATAGAGAAATATAATGAAAATGTGGCAGAAACATTTAATCCGATAAATTTCAGAAGAAACAGAATCGCAGAGCCATTCTTAAATCGCTGGACGCCGGAAAATCCTTCCAATAAATATCCATCGTTTGTAAGGCCTAAAATTTTAGGAGACAAAGCAGGCGTAAGTTCATATACTATTATGGACGCTTCCTATATAAAACTGTCGAGTTTCCAACTAGCTTACGATCTCATAAAAAGAGGAAGAGTTGTAAACGCTGCGACAATTTATCTGACAGGGCAAAATCTTCTTTTTATCTCCGACTTTATAGGAGACCCGTCAATCGACACTACTGATGGCGTTAGCGACAACGCTTATCCTCTTCCTCGAATTTTTACTTTAGGTATCAAATTAAGTTTTTAAAAGCTCAAGTTATGAAAAATAAACATCATGTATTCGTTTCAATTATTATACTTTCCATTTCAGCAATGATGAGTTGTGAAAGCAATTTAATGGAAAAACCTGATTCAGAATTGTCCAACAACACGTTTTTGCCTTATAAAGAAGGGATAGAAAGCGTGCTGTTTGCAGCCTATGCATATACGGCAAATTTATTTGATTACAACGATAACGACCGCTATGCCATTCAGGAAATGTGTACGGATATTCTATGGCAATCCGGTGGCGGGGAAAATGGACGGGCTATACAAATCATTCAATTTACCTGGGATGCAAGCCATGGGTATTTACCTCGATTTTACGATATTCCTTATAAGGCTATCAATCATGCCAATATTGTGATTGAGAATATTCAAAATGTGAATGCCGACGATGACTATAAAGCTGAAATTTCAGCAGAAGCACGATTCTTGCGGGCAATCAATTATTATTATCTATGGGACTTTTTCGGCCCTGTCCCACTCAGGAAAAGCACGGAAGAGGCCGTTGAATTACCACGTCCGTCAGAAGATGAACTTCTTAATTTTATAGAAACCGAGCTGAAAGAAATATCCGGTATATTGCCCGATCCGGGGAAAGAGAACGCTTATGGAAGAGCAAACAACGGCGCTTCCAAATCATTCTTATGCAAATTCTATTTAAATACCAAACAATGGCAAAAATGTGTCGACATGGCTAATGAAGTTATCTCGATGAATTACTATCAACTGTTTCCGGTTTATACAAATATGTTTAAGGCGGAAAATGACGGTAACAAAGAAATGATTTGGGTACGCCCGGCCAGCTCTCAGAGTACGGATACAGGTAATAGATTTATTGCTGTTTCAACGCCTCCCAATTTCAGAAAAGATACTGTCTCCGGAATAGAATGGCAAAACAATTGGCAAAATTTTGCTTCCGACTACCGTTTATATGATAGTTTTGTAAATTCATTTGCCCCCAACGATATCCGTAAATCCCTTATTTTAACAAGTTATATAGATACGGAAGACAAAACGATTCAAATGCTTGGTAATGATTATTGCATGTCATGGAAATATTGGCCCGATCCGAATGCCAACGGAAGCGATCATGGCAATGATCGTGTAGTGATCCGGTACGCGGATATACTGTTGTCAAAAGCAGAAGCGCTGAATGAACTAAACGGGCCAACCCAAGATGCGATTGATTTGATCAACCTGATTCGAAACAGAGCAGAATTGCCGAGTCTAATTTTGTCGGACTTTAACGCAAGGGAATCATTAAAAGACCATATATTAAAGGAAAGAGGATGGGAGTTTTACTCTGAAGAAAAACGGCGCAGAGATTTAATACGACATGGTAAGTTTGTTGAATTCGCCCATCAACGAGGTTATACCAATGTTCAAAGTCATCATCAACTATATCCTATTCCGCAGTTTGTAATGGATTCAAATCCTTTGCTGATACAAAATGAAGGTTATTAAAACGAATGGTAAAGAGTGGCAGTAAAACCTGCTACTCTTCATTTAAACTACATCAAAAAATGAATAACTATTTGATAACAATTTCTTTTGGACTGCCGTCTTTGTTGTCCTGCACAAACAACATGAATAACGACAGGCCTAATATACTGCTTATTATGGCAGACGATATGGGATACTCTGATATAGGTTGTTATGGAGGAGAGATTAATACTCCGAATTTAGACCAGCTTGCCTCGGAAGGCATTCGTTTCACGCAATTTTATAATACGGCCAGAAGCTGTCCTACCAGGGCATGCCTGATGACAGGTTTGTATCCGCACGAAGCCGGCGTTGGGCACATGACCGGGTCAAATATGGGGCATGGATATTTTGGCAGCCTCAACGATTCATGCGTTACAATTGCAGAGGTACTTAATACTGTTGGCTATTATACAGGTATGGTTGGGAAATGGCATGCGGGCAACATTAGAAACAGTTGGCCTGAAAATAGAGGATTCCACTATTTCTGGGGTATTCATAATTACATTGACAGCTACTTTAAAGTTTTGAATAATTGTGAGGTATTCGAGAATGGGAAAATGGTAATCGGCGAAGACGACTATCCTGCTTCAGGCGCTTCGCCAGATACAGAATGGTACACTACGGATGTTTTTACAAATAAGACAATTGAGTCGATAGATAAGGCGATTGCAGAGGGCAGGCCTTTTTTTCAGTATCTGGCATTCAACTCGCCTCACTGGCCATTGGAAGCTCATGATGACGTAATCGATAAATACCTTGAAAGTTATAAAGGTGGCTACGAGTTATTAAGAAAGCAAAAATATGAACGAATGAAGGAAATGGGCCTTATCTCAAAGGAATGGAAATTACCTGATAATATAATGCCCGGCTGGGATTCATTAAGCGATTCCATAAAGCTTGACACTGAATTTCGCAGAACAATTTATGCTGCACAAGTCGAGATTATGGATAAAAATATCGGACGGCTGGCGGAACACTTAAAAAGAAAAGGCGTTCTGGATAATACTGTCATCCTGTTTTTATCAGATAATGGTTGTTCAGCCGAACCCGAAGAACAGATTTTCGGGTATCAATGGGGCAAAAATACCCGATGGAATTATGATGAATGGAGAAGAAACTCGGCGCGCCGGGGAGCCAGTCAGGGAATGGCTTGGGCTATTGCCAGTAATAGCCCTTATAAGCTTTACAAAAAGTTTACGCATGAAGGCGGTATATCAACTCCTCTTATCGTTCATTGGCCCAAAGCAGTAAAAAATCCGGGTTCAATCGATACTAAACCCGGTCATATTATTGATATAATGGCAACTTGTATTGAACTTTCAGGGGCGGAATACCCTGAAAAACGGAATAATGTCCCGGTTAAAAAGTTCCGGGGAATTAGTTTTGCTAACAATATAAAAGGAGAGAAAAGCGCTGAACACGAAGCTGTTTTTTGGGAACACGAAGGACATGGAGCCTTACGTATGGGTAAGTGGAAACTGGTTTCCATCAATCCTCGAGAAGAAAACGAATGGGAATTGTATGATATGGAAAACGACCGGACGGAAATGAATGATTTATCGGCGATTTATCCTGAAAAGCGTAGAGAAATGATTGAAGAATGGACCCGATTGGCATACGATACAAAAGCGCTGCCCTGGCCAGACTCCAATAATGCAAAAGTAATTCCAATCGATAAATAGGCGAAGTAGCCTTATTAACGAATATCCTTTGATGCACAGGGGAGTAGCTGATTGTAACAAATAGACTTATAAAGAGATAGATTATGACAAAACAGACTTTAACAGTAATAAATCTCCATATTACTTTTTTCAGGAAATATTGCCGGGCAGGAAATACCGAATCCTGTTCCATTCAATGAAGTAACGCTGGAAGATAACTTCTGGTTTCCCCGGCTGATAAAACAGAAAAAGGTTTTGGTTCCTTCTTTTTTTTTCTGAAAGGTCGCTTTCAGTTGAGGATTTTCTACTTTTTTTTTCTGAAAGGCTACTTTCAGTTGAGGATTTTCTACTTTTTTTTTCTGAAAGGCCGCTTTCAGTTGAGGTTTTTCT
>JAITRG010000036.1 GCA_031288515.1 Tannerellaceae bacterium | reverse complement strand
GCCCCTTCTTTGTGTTCTTGACTGCAAAATTAGCCGGAAATATTTATTTTTCCTAATTTTATATCTGTTTTATTTTCAATTCTTTATACCTTAATTTTTTTTCTCGCTGAATCGCTGACGATTGCCGTGGTAATATGTCAGAACGATCGCTTTAGCAGAAAATCTTTCAAATGTATCTGTTCTACGCCGTTGTAATCGCCCGTACCGAACTCGTCCATCGTCACCACATATTTGGGATAGTTGTTTTCTATTTTCAGGAGATTGCCGAACTCCCGTTGAACCGTGCTTTCACCGGAAAACATATAACAAACCTGAATGTATAACATTCGTCCGTCTTTTTCCGCCACAAAATCAATTTCCAATGACGATAATTGTCCCACATATATTTTGTAACCCAAGTGCAGCAGGTGAAGATATACGGCGTTTTCCATCAATCTATGAATATCTTTGCGCGTATCGGAACCACAAATACAGTTACGTAAACCCAAATCTTCAAAATAGTATTTCTCGCCGACCTCGAATAGTTTCAACCCCGCAATATCGAACCGCTGTACCTTATGCACGAAATAGGCATTTGACAAAGGTTTCAGGTAGTTCAAAACGGCTTGCGTGGAAACCGAGGTATATTGCGATTTCAGATATTTAGCAATATTACTCGCCGAAAACATGTTTCCGACATTATCTGCCAGAAACTCGACTAAATTTTCAAGGAATGCCACGTTCCGGATGTTCTCGCGTGCTACTACATCTTTCAAAAGGATGGTGGAATAAACGTTTCGCAGGTATTCAAAGACGGAAAATTCTTCCAACCCAATTACATTCATATAAGGCATTCCGCCGAGCGTAAGATATTTGCGCAATGTTCCGGCGGTATTTTCCAACGAGAAGAAACGGCAAAATTCTTCGTATCCCAACGAATGTATTTTGAACTCAATGTACCGTCCCGCCAAGAATGTGGCCAGTTCGCCCGAAAGCATATTAGCATTGCTGCCGCTGCAAAATATATCACAGCAATTTTCAGCCAGAAGGCTCCGTACAGCTTTTTCAAAACTCTTTATTTCCTGAATTTCATCAACGAACAGGTAATTTCTCACTTCGGGTTTCAACAGGCTTTTTACTTCCCTGTAAAAGATATCGTCGTCCGTAATGTGTTGGTGCGCTTTCAACTCTTTACTGATATAAATAATGTTGGCCGAGGGTGTGGCTTCCCTTATTTCATTGATAATCTGGAAAAGGATATAGCTTTTCCCGACACGTCGCTGACCTGTGATGACCTTGATGATTTCCTTGTCAATGAACGGTTTTATGCGTTCGGTATAGACGGGACGCGGAATGAACGGCCTTGCTCTTAGTATTTCGTCTATCATGTTTGATTAATTTTCACAAAGATGGCAATTTGTCAATTACATTTGATGAATTTGGTTTTTTCGTTGGCGCATTTTTCTCCTTTGGTAATACTATTGTAAAGATATTGTTATGGCGCACGGAGTACGCGGAATTTAGTTTTTTATTATTTTGAGGCGGTTGAATTAAAAAAGAACAAATAATTAGCTGTTATATCAGTAAAAGCATTACTTTTGTGCCTCATAAATAGGTGAGAAAGAAAAGGAATGGATAAGGTAAGTTATGCGTTGGGGTTAAGTATTGGGAATAATTTTCAGAACTCAGGCATTAAAGGTATTCAGACGGAAAATTTCATCAAAGGCATGACAGACGTCCTGGATGGTAAAGAGCCGGATATTCGTTATGAAGAGGCAAAACAGATTATCAATGATTATTTTGCAAAACTTCAGAAAGAAAAGCTGGAATTAAATAAGAAAGCGGGGGAAGAGTTTCTGCGGATTAATAAAAAGAAAGCAGGCGTGGTGGAACTGCCGAGCGGACTGCAGTATGAAACGCTGAGGAAAGGAACCGGAGCGAAACCGAAAGCTTCCGATAAAGTAAGATGCCACTATCACGGAACGTTGATCAACGGAACCGTATTCGACAGCTCCGTACAGCGGGGCGAACCTGCCGTATTTGGCGTTTCGCAGGTGATACCCGGTTGGGTAGAGGCGTTACAATTGATGGAAACGGGCGCTAAGTGGAGACTGTTCATTCCTTCTGGCCTGGCATATGGCGAAAGGGGAGCCGGAGAGCGTATCGAGCCTGACAGTACATTGATTTTTGATGTGGAATTATTGGATATAGTAAAATAATTAATGAATAAAAGAACAATGAAAAGAATTAGCGTATTTGTTGCCGCTGCTATCGTAGCAGCAGGCGTTTCTGCAACATCTTGTGATTCTAAAAAAAGTGTAAACCTGAAGACGGCAGTAGATAGCGCCAGCTATGCATTAGGTTTGGCTAATGGCGAAGGATTTGCCGCCAATCTGAAAACGGTCCCGGGGAAACCGATTGACGTCGACCTGTTATTGGCCGGAATGGAGCAAGGCCTGAAGAGCGATACCGGCAGTTATAAAATGGCAATTGCCGAAGCGCAGAACTTTATACAGACTTATTTTATGCGTGCGCAGGCAGAGGAGTTAAACAGCGTTAAAGCCGAAGGAGAAAAGTTTCTCGAAGAGAATAAAACGAAAACCGGCGTTATTACCACCGAAAGCGGTTTGCAATATCAGGTAATTACCGAAGGTACCGGAGAGAAGCCTACGGCAGAAGACCGCGTGAAAGTACATTATATCGGAACATTACTTGACGGAACAGAATTTGACAGCTCATACACCCGTGGCGAACCTGCCGAATTTAGCTTGAGCGGCGTTATCAGAGGCTGGACGGAAGGTATTCAGATTATGCCGGTAGGTTCGAAATATGTTTTCTGGATTCCGTCAGACCTTGCTTATGGCGACAGAGGCAGCCAGAATATTAAACCGGGTAGCACATTAAAGTTTGAAGTAGAACTGCTGGATATCGTTAAGTAAGCGATAAACTTGCAAAAAGCTATATAAAGTGAGGAAAATATGCTGGAAAGCATATCTTTCCTCACTTTTGTTATTTATTATAGACTTTTTTCTTTCAATATGATATATGATTTAAAATTAATACATACTTTTGATAATTCAATAAATATGACATAAAAACAATACTGCTGCGACAATGGAAAAAATAGACAAATTAGACAGACAGATTTTAAATATTATCTCTAAAAATGCGCGTATTCCTTTCAAAGACGTTGCTGAAGAGTGCGGCGTATCACGCGCAGCGATTCACCAGCGGGTACAACGGATGATGGATATGACTGTTATTACCGGGTCGGGATACCAGATTAATCCGAAAAGCCTGGGGTTTAATACCTGCACGTATATCGGAGTGAAATTGGAAAGAGGTTCTATGTATAAAGATGTAGTGCCTGAGTTTGAGAAAATTACGGAAGTAGTGGAATGTCATTTTACTACGGGCCCTTATACGATGCTGATTAAATTGTATGCAAGAGACAATGAACATTTAATGGAATTGCTAAATTCACGTATCCAGGAAATACCGGGCGTAATGGCTACCGAAACATTGATTTCGTTACGCCAGAGCGTGAAACGCGAGATTCCTGTTTTCGACTCAATGGAATAACCTGTAAATATGCTGCATCTACGTTTGTGTTTGTCGTTTGTTTGTTTTGTCTTTTCTTTTAAAGCGTTTTGCGGGGAAAGCTATGGTTTTCGCGTTTATTTAAAAGATAAAGGAAATTCGGGCTATACCGTTGACCAACCGGAATCCTTTTTATCCGAAGCCGCTATCGACCGGCGTTTGAGGGAAGGGAAATGGGTGGACGAATCAGACCTCCCTATTGCATCTTCTTATCTGGAAGCGCTGGCGTCTACAGGTGGCGAGCCGGTTGTGCAAAGCCGTTGGTTTTCGACGGTTGTCGTAATGGCGGAAGACAGCGCTGTCGTAGAACAATTGCAGGAGTTGCCTATGGTTGATTCCGTAAAATGGGTATGGAGGGGCAGGAGAAACCCTGCAATAGAGGATGTACGCGATACATCCCGTTTATGCCCTTCGGACAGCGCTTTAAAATCGCGGTACGGATATGCGGAGAAGCAAATAGAAATGCTCAACGGCGTCAAACTGCATGAAGAAGGATACCGGGGCAAAGGTATGCAGGTGGCCGTTATTGACGCCGGTTTTATGAATGTAGACAGGATGTCTGTATTTGCGTCGGCAGATATTATAGGAACCCGTAATATAGTAGTGCCGGACGAAAGCGTTTATAATGATGAAGCGCATGGAGCTAAAGCTTTTTCATGCCTTGCTGCGGATATGCCGGGAATTATGGTGGGTACGGCCCCGGAAGCTTCTTATTGGTTGATAAAAAGCGAAGACGGGCATTCCGAATATCCCATTGAAGAAGATTATTGGGCTGCCGCAGTAGAATTTGCCGATAGCGTGGGCGTAAAAGTGATTTCTTCCTCGTTGGGCTATTTTATGTTTGATAACGAAGCGTTGAATTACGACCGGTCGGCGCTCGATGGGAAGACGGCATTTATTACCCGTGCGGCGGAAATGGCGGCGGAAAAAGGGATACTGTTATTTATCAGCGCCGGAAATGAAGGAGCCGGGAATTGGGGGAAGATAACGTTTCCTTCCGATGCGGAAAATGTATTTACCGTAGGAGCTGTTACGAATGAAAAAAAGAAAAGCCCCTTTAGCTCTACCGGATTTACGGCCGACGGGCGCGTTAAACCGGATGCGGTTGCCCTGGGAACCGGCGTAACCGTTATGGATTGTAGCGGGAATGTCTGTTTGGGCAACGGTACATCGTTCGCAACGCCTGTATTGGCCGGGTTGGGAATTTGTCTCTGGCAAGCGCTCCCGTGGCTTAGTAATAAAGAAGTAATCGAATTGATACAACGCGTATCTTCCCAATATAAACAACCTGATATTGAAGTGGGATATGGCATCCCGGATATGTATAAAGCATTAAATACGGAAAGGCGGAATGTTCGGAACGAATAATGATTCTGTCGGCAGGGAAGAAATCTCCCTGCTTGAACTGAATGGGCGGATAAAAGAGAAAATAAACCAGTCATTTGCCGGTTCCTGGTGGGTAAGAGCGGAAATGAGCGATGTGCGGGTGAACGCTTCAGGGCATTGCTACCTGGAATTTATAGAAAAAAGCGCTGTTACCGGACAAATGGTCGCCAAAGCGCGCGGCGCTATCTGGGCAAAAACATTCCGGATGATGAAACCGTATTTTGAACAGGAAACCGGACAATCTTTTGTTTCCGGACTGAAAGTGTTGGTGAAAGTAACCGTGGAGTTCCACGAACTTTTCGGATATAGCCTCAATGTATGCGATATTGACCCGGCTTATACGGTAGGCGATATGTTTCGCAGGCGGATGGAAATTATCCGCCGGTTACAACAGGAGGGCGTTTTTAATTTGAATAAAGAACTGGAACTGCCGGTTCTTCCTGCGCGTATTGCCGTGGTTACTTCGCCGACGGCGGCGGGGTATGAAGATTTTGTCAGCCAACTGGCAGGAAATAAAAAGGGTTATCCGTTCTATCTCAAATTATTTCCGACTATTATGCAAGGCGAAAAAACGGAGACGTCGGTTATCGCTTCGTTAGACCGGATTTATCGGCATAGCGATTGTTTTGACGCCGTAGTTATTATACGCGGGGGAGGCGCTACGTCCGATCTGGCCGGTTTCGAATCTTATTTACTGGCGGCTAATTGTGCGCAATTCCCCCTTCCGGTTATAACGGGAATCGGGCATGACAGGGATGATACGGTACTCGATTGGGTGGCTCATACACGTATGAAGACGCCTACGGCCGTTGCCGAATTCCTTATAGGGCGGATGGATTTGGCGGCGGAGGAAGTAAGCCAATTGCAACAGGCGGCCGTATCCTTTTCGTTAAACCGGATGGAACGCAGCCGTTCGCAACTGCATTTGTTAGTGGGTAAACTGCCTGTAACGGCCGTCAATTTGATCAACAGGCATAACGCGCTGTTGGCGAATGATAAGAACCGATTGCAACAGGCCGCTACCGGGAAAGTGATGGACGCCAATCGGTATATGCAACTTACAGAGCAATATATAACAATGGTATCGCCCGGATATATAATGAAGCGGGGATACAGTTTAACGCTTAAAGAGGGCAAGATAATGAAACGGGCTGCCTCGTTTGCAACGGGCGATGAACTGACTACCCGTTTTACGGATGGCGAAATAAAAAGTAAAGTACTATAATATGCCGGATAATAAGGAAACATATAAAGAAGCCATAGAAAAGCTTCGTAAAATTGTAGCGGATATTGAAGATGGCGAACCGGATGTAGATATTCTTTCCGATAAGGTAATAGAAGCTACCCGCCTGATAAAGCTTTGTAAAGAGAAACTGTATAAAGTGGATGAGGAAGTAAAGAAAGTATTGGAAGATCTCGACTGATGAAACGCTATGTGCTGATAGTAGCCGGCGGCAAAGGGGCAAGGATGGGTAGCGAATTGCCCAAACAGTTTATTCCTTTGAAGGGGCGCCCTGTGTTAATGCATACATTGGAACGTTTTTACCGGTGGGATGTATCGGCGGAGATTGTGGCAGTTTTACCCGAGATACATCATTCTTATTGGAATATGTTGTGCAAAGAGCTGGATTGCCGGATACCTCACAAACTTGTAAATGGCGGAGAAACCCGTTTTCATTCGGTGCGGAACGGATTATCATTGATAGACGGGCCGGGATTGATTGCCGTGCATGATGGCGTCCGCCCTTTTGTATCAGCGGAGGTGATAGAGAACTGTTTTACCGGCGCGGAAAGGAGCGGCGCCGCTATTCCGGTTGTTCCCCTTGTGGATTCTATACGGGAGAGGTATGAACCGGGCCTGTCGCGTCCGGTAGACAGAGGGCGTCTGGTGGCTGTGCAAACGCCTCAGGCGTTTAGAAGCGATTGGTTGTTTGAAGCATACCGGCAAGCTTACAGCCCAGATTTTACAGATGATGCTTCCGTAGTTGAGGCAAAAGGATATGCTGTTGCCTTACTGCCCGGCAACCGGGAGAATATCAAGCTGACCACCCCTTTCGATCTGTTGATAGCAGAAGCTTATCTTCAAAACCAAACCGAATAACTTATGTTAAACCTCGGTAAACGATCGATAATATACCTTGCCGGAGTAGGCCCTAAAAAGGCGGAAGTATTGGGGAAGGAAGCCGGTATTTTTTCCTTTGAAGACCTGCTGAATTACTTCCCTTATAAATATATGGATAGAAGCCGCTTCTATAAAGTGGTTGAGATAAACGGCAATATGCCCTATATTCAGTTGAAAGGGCGTATCTTATCCTTTGAAACGGCGGGCGAAGGGCATGCAAAAAGATTGATTGCCCGTTTTACCGACGGCACGGGAGTGATTGAACTTGTTTGGTTTCGGGGTATCGGTTATGCGAAGGAGAAATTCAAGACTGATAAAGAATATATTATATTCGGAAAACCGACGGAGTTTGGGCGTACCTGTAATATCGTCCACCCGGACATAGACCCGATAGAACAAGCCGGGCAGGTAGCCGGCGGGTTAACGCCTTATTACAACACAACGGAAAAGATGAAAAAATCTTTTCTCAATTCGCGTGCCATTCAAAACCTTCAATATGCTTTATTGAACCTGTTGGAATGGGAACTCCCCGAAACGCTTTCTTCCGATGTATTGGAGAAAACAAAACTTATTTCCCGGACCGAAGCAATAAAGAATATTCATTTCCCCGAATCGGCGGAAAAACTGAAGAAGGCGCAGCTTCGTTTGAAGTTTGAAGAGCTTTTCTTTATCCAACTCAATATTTTACAGACGGCAAATTATCGCAGGCAGAAACTGAAAGGATTAGCGTTTTCCACCGTAGGCGACGCCTTTAATACCTTTTATAAAAAATATCTCCCCTTTGAACTGACCGATGCGCAAAAACGGGTGATGCGCGAAATACGCGCCGATATGGGAAGCGGGCGGCAGATGAACCGTTTATTACAGGGAGATGTAGGAAGCGGCAAGACGCTGGTGGCCCTGCTGTCTATGCTATTAGCGATTGATAATAACTACCAGGCTTGTATGATGGCGCCAACCGAGATTCTGGCCAATCAACATTACGTAACGGTGATGAACTTCCTGGGCGATATGAATGTCAGGGTAGCGCTTCTTACCGGATCGACAAAGAAAAAAGAACGGAATAAATTATTACCGGCTATTGCCGCCGGTGAAATAGACCTCGTCATCGGGACGCATGCCTTGATAGAAGACGCCGTTCTCTTTTCGTCGCTCGGATTGGCGATTATCGACGAACAGCATCGTTTCGGAGTGGAACAACGCGCCCAACTGTGGAAGAAGAACGCAACGATTCCCCATGTGCTGGTGATGACGGCTACTCCTATACCGCGTACGTTGGCGATGACCTTATACGGCGATTTGGATGTGTCTGTTATCGACCGGCTCCCTCCCGGAAGGAAACCCGTCCTTACGCTCCACCGGTACGATAATAAGAAAAAAGAGCTTTATGCGTTTTTGAGAAAGGAGATACGTCTGGGCCGCCAGGTTTATGTCGTTTATCCATTGATTGAAGGAAGCGAAAAGCTCGATTATAAAAATCTGGAAGACGGGTTTGAGACGTTTAAAGACGTTTTTTCCGAATTTAAGGTCGGTATGGTGCATGGACGGATGAAAGCGGCGGGGAAAGAAGAAGAGATGCGGAAGTTTATCTCCGGCGAAACGCAGATATTAATGGCTACTACGGTTATAGAAGTAGGCGTAAATGTGCCGAATGCGTCTGTAATGGTTATTGAAAGCGCCGAACGGTTCGGTTTGTCCCAGCTTCACCAGCTCCGGGGGCGCGTAGGGAGAGGGACGGAACAATCGTATTGCATACTGGTGTCGTCCTTTAAATTAAGCGACGAAACCCGTAAACGCCTTGAAATTATGGTTCAGACAAATAATGGTTTTGAAATAGCGGAAGCAGACCTTCGCTTACGCGGGCATGGCGACATAGATGGAACCCGGCAAAGCGGAATGGGAATTGATTTGAAAATAGCCAACCTGGCGTCGGACGGGCAAATTCTTCAATATGCCCGCGATATAGCGCAACAGTTGTTAGACGAAGACCCAACCCTTTCTTTGCCCTTGCATCAATCGTTAAAAGAGCATATCCAACAGTTGTTTTCCCGGAAGATAAATTGGGGAATGATTAGCTAAAAGCGAATTGGTTTTTATATTATACTCAAAAGGAAATAGAATGAGAATTAACGAGCCTGAAATTAAGCGTTAGCAACGTTTCCAACTCATGCCAGTCTGCAATGTTCTTGAAAAATTTCATTACCGCGCCCAACGATTCAGAAACTGTTTGATCTGAAAAATCTCTGTGAAGCGCCGGAATATCTGTTACTTTTATATAATCCGTTCCAGTCACGTTCCGTTGAACCTGTTTCAACTCCGTTAATTCTTCCTGTTTCAATTCTGTTTTCATGTGACAAAGTTCCGGCTTTTATCCCGCTTTTGCATATCTTCAAATCTTTCGCATTCCTTTTCCTTTTGAGTATAAAACCAACGTTTTCCGCATGAAAAGGCGTACTTTTATGCGCTTTCTTATGCGGGAAATACAAAATATATCCGGGAAATTTGGGGGATGCGCAGGGAAATAGCGGGGGATGAGTCAGTTGCCGTTCTTGCATCGCAGCAGGATCGCCCACCCCACAGGCAAGGGCGTGATACAAAGCATTTCCCTCTTTTTTTGTTTTTTCATAAAGAACAATTGGGTGTTAAAAAAACAATTCCTATATTTGAAGCAAAGGCTATAACGATCATGGGAAAAGACAAACCACATTTCTTCTTTTGGAAATCCATCCCGCAGCCGGCGGCACGCAATGGCGTCCCGCGACGGCTCCCGAACCGGAAAGCGGGAGCGGCGGGATAAACATGGCTTCCGGCATATATCTATTTTTTAAACTGAACACATGAGAATCTTAAAATGTATTTTATTTTGTATGCTGCTTGCCGGGGTTTCCTGTATAGATAACGTTCCGGGCGGCATAGTATCCCTCAAAGGAACAAAATGGAAACTGGCGGGCGCAGTAAACGTAGAAACCGGCGAACTGGACGAGTTTGAGCCGACAGCCTGCGCCGAGTGTTTCACCCTTACGTTTGACACGGAGTATGAGGCGTCAGGGCACAGCATATCGTCGAATATAAGGATAAATCTGCTGGATTTGCGCAAGTACAACTATATTCATTATATTCATACCTCTGAAACCTGGATTGAAGATCCATCTTTACCTGTAGATGGAGAGCGTTTCATGGTTACTATGGCATTCATTGAATCGTCTGCCGTGGCATCCGAAGAATTAAAACTTTTTTACAACAACAAAACGGAATATCTGCTTTTTAAACGGGTAATACCCCTTGCAGGAACACAATGGAAACTGGCGGGCGCGGTAAACGTAGAAACCGGCGAACTGAAAGAATTTGAGCCGAAAGACTGCACCGAGTGTTTCACCCTTACATTTGATTCGGACTATACGGCGAATGGCATATCTGTTTACAACTATTTAAAGATTCACTTCTGGCCAAAACCGGCTCTCATTTTTATGACGGAAATGGGCGACAACCATATTGGCGATAATCAATTATACTATGATGCATGGCTTACAATGAATTCATATAAGATTGAAAACCATGAATTAAAACTTTTTTACAACAACAACACGGAATATTTATTTTATAAGCCGCTGCAACCATGAAGAAGATAGTATTAGTAACGATATGCGGCCTGTTTGCATGCGCATTACATGCCCAGATTACAACAGACGAACGCCCTTACGGCCTGGATGTGACAGCCCTTGCAAAAGCAACCGGGCAGAATGTGATTACACTATCGGCCCCAAACAGAGCCGTTATCGCGCAGGAAGATTTGATAAACGATACCCTGCCGGGACCTGTACGCTATGCGTATCCGGTAGACGTAAACTATACGCTTGAAAA
>JAITRG010000002.1 GCA_031288515.1 Tannerellaceae bacterium | reverse complement strand
GAATTTCCCAAATACGGATTTACCGGATTTTCAAAGTCTGAAGCGGCAATAATCAAGGGATCTCCATTGGTCATAAAATCATTGGATATAGCAAGGTCTCCCCTCATATAACGATCTTTTACCAATAATAAGGGGTTAAACCGTTCCATGCCTTTATCTTGAAACAGGGAATTTTTGATCTCCCGACCATGATCTGAAACAATGATAATACGTGTATTATCATAGATATTATTTTTTTTAAGATATTCCAGCCATACAACGATGGCATCCAGCGATGCGGTATAGGCATACATATACGACAGGGCGTTGGTTCCGTCAAAGAGCGTTTCTTCTTCGTCACTGTATTGAACAGCTCCGGGAGCAGGCCTTAGGGCCGAGGTAAAAGCATCGTCATCATGGGTGGTTTCGTTCATAAAAATATTCAGCGTATCCGGTCCGTCATCAATACTGCAAATATCCTGTAAATAGTAAAGGGTGGAAAAATTCGAAAGAGCCCTTTCATAGCTGTTGGAGCGACCGTCACGCCACCATTTGCCATTATAATAAAGAGCATATCGCAAAGCAGGCGGAGCAATCCGGAAAACACCGTACCGGAAAAGAATATCAAAATCGAAACTCTCCACAGCTCTTTCCGCTTCCTGAGGAAATTCATTCATATAGCGGTGGACAAAATAATCGTTTATATTTAATGAGCGCACATTTTCTATATTGTTAAAAAAGGTAGTGGCGGGAATAGTACGAGAATCGGCAATAGGCGGATCGGTAATATATACCCGATTGCCGGATTCGCCAAACAATTTCGGAAGCAGGGAATACGCCTCATTTATTTTTTCCTCCAGGCCTTGGTCTGTGCGTTTATTAATCTCGGTGACTGAATAGTCATAACCGCCAAAAACAGCGGCCATTCCGGACACGGTAAAATTTGCAAAAGAAATTGTATTGGGATACCAAATAAAGCCGTCAAATTTTTTATTTAATTCGGGCTTGTAGTCCAATACCTGACCTAAGGCAACGCCTACTGCTCTATCAAGAAAGAAAAGAACGGAGTTATTACCGACAGAGGTAAATTTATGAAATCCCTCAGGGCTTGAGGAATCTTCTTGTTTCGTTATTTCCGAAACAACGGCTTTTTGGGGATTCAGTTCGGAATATATGGAAACTGTATAAAAGACACCTAAAACAAAACTCCCTACGATCGCCCCCTGGATAAGAAAAAACAATACTTTTTGCTTTTTATAAAAAATAAGCAAAAAAGAAAAGACAATTACAGAAAGCGCTATGGACAAACTGTATGCAGGCGGAAAAGCGTCAAGCAAATGGTTTTGGTTTTCAAATTTGAAACCCCTGGTCATGGTTCCATACGCCTGACTAAAAGAGGGATAGCTGATGACAGCGATGAACGCCAGGGATACTGAGACCCAGCTCAGAATTTTTTTAAGCGGGGCGCTCGCAAAAAGCCAGACAAGCAATGCCACAATGCCGGAAAAGGAGGCGCTTTGCATAAGGGTTCGAAATATAAATATTCCGGGTCTTGAAAATTCCATAGGGGAAGCGGCAATGACACTGCTTGGAATTAGAAAACCTAAAAGCAGGCCCAGGAGTAAAAAGGAAGAAAAATACAGTAGCCGGGTATCCCTTTCCGGAATTGACACCAGAGCCGTTAAACAAAGAAGGCCTTTCCACAGAAACGGAAGAAGCAGAAAGCCCAGGCACAGAAATACCATGACATAACGATAGCGGTTAATGCCGGTAAAACCTAAAAGAAGAACCGCTATGATCATAACCGCACAGATTGCGCTGAGTAAATACAGCGCTTTGAGAGGATGCTTAACAGTTTTTACGACAATATTCTTTCCAAGAGAAAAAATATTGTTGCAGGTCCAATAGAGGAGCAATCCGGCGGGCGAATTATAAAGCAATGTCAAAAACACAAGGGCAAATACACAGAGCTGTATTTTTTCCCGGAATTGAAAGTCCTTAGCATATATAAGAGAGGATAAAATATTTATAACGGTCATAAGTATGGGCAAAACATTTATAGTTACGCCATTTAAGGTTACCAGTCTGTCTGCCGCGCCCAGATCGATTATGGTGAGAAACGACACACCCTGCAACGAATGAGTATGGGACAAAAATTGATAGGCGGCAATAAAGAAGGGTATTTGAAGGAGCAGTCCGATGCTTGACTTCAACGCGTTTAGAGGAGAATAATGCATTTGACGATAATAGGCGTTGACTATCATCTGTCTCTCATCGCCCTTAAATGCAGATCTAATTCTTAACAGCTTTTTGCTCATCTTTTTTTGTAACTCCCGCTCTTCGTTCTGCCAACGATCTGCAACAGAATAAATGGGCAGTAATGAGACATTAACGGCGATACTCAGAAAAATGATAACCAAGCCTATGTTTTGATTAAATATCTCCTTAAACACAAGAAAAATAAATTCGATAATCAAATGAATGGGCCATACGAACATAATGTAAAAGATATCAGTTATAGCCATAACGTTACCCTTTTTTTACCGTACTCATCGTAGTTCCCTGTCCCATGAACTTTGGAGGGTTCGCTTGATAGGATTTTTCTATTTTCTTTTCTCTCTGAATATCGATAATTTCTTCCCGTTTTTCCACAAGATAGTCAACAGCCCGTATGCCGCTTTCTCCGATATATTGCCATGCTGTTTTTTTTGCTTCCATTCTTGCAGCGGCCGAAATCTCATTGTCTTTGGCCTTTTGAATAATTGCGACAATATTTTCAAGTTCGGTTTTCATAAGCTCTATGCCGAATTTTTTCACGACTTCAAAACGCCATGGAATATGGTCAAGATCGCTTGCATCGTATTTCTCTAAATTAAAAGAAGAATTGGCATAGATTACCGGTTTATTAAATAGAAACACAAAATCAAAAATAATGCCGGAAAAATCAGAAATCATAATATCAGATTTAGAAAGGGTTGTAATATTTTCAGGAGAATAATCCCATTCAAATCCGGAATTATCCTTATATTTTTCTTCGAGTCGTTGAAGCATTTCCTTTTCAGTATGTTTTGATTGAGGATGGGGACGTATAATTATCTTCCATTCAGTTGCTGAAAGAGGATCTAATAATTTTTCTCCAAATTCGTTCAACAATGATCCAGGACCCCAGGATGGCGATATCAAAACGGTAAATGGTCGGTCCTCATTAACAGCAATAGTCTTAATCTTTTCATTATATATGTCAAGATACGTGCTTCCAATAACCGGCAGTGTTTTTGGCTGTGTGCCGCGTAAGTTTTCCAGTTTCCTGATGTCTTCAATTTGGTATTCGCCGCTTAGCAAAATAGAATCGAACCAGTCGATTCCGAACAACCGGTAACAAGTCGCATCCCCAGTGTCGTGGAGTATATGCGCGTAATGGCTAACATCTTTGGAGCGTTTAAGCTGATAAACCTCAAGACCCGGAGTAGTCATAAGGCAAATATCCGCCGAAAGCAAATTCAATTTGGCAAAAGCTTTATTCCCCTCGCCTATATACGAGCCGGTAATGTAGTTATAATTTTCAGCAAAAAACGGATCGTTTTCGGCGGATGTTAAATAGCTTACGGCTATTCCTCGTTTTTCAAATTCATCCAATATCGGTTTAAAAACATTCCAATACTGTATGCCTTCATTATATATGACATACGCTTCTTTTTTTGACAAGACAACAGCGCGTCTGCCGGATACAAAGTATTTTGCCTTTATAAACAATGTT
>JAITRG010000213.1 GCA_031288515.1 Tannerellaceae bacterium | reverse complement strand
AATCCCAAGGGGCCGGAGTAGCGGATAAGGGTATTCGCGCAGCGGAAAAGGAAGGAGGCGGGCGCATTGTCCCGGCGCGCGTTATAGAAACCTTTCCGGATGGTTAATCCATAGCCGTACAGCGCTAATAAATCCCGGTAGTAGCGGATGGGGAGGATGCGTTCTGCCCAGTTGCCGGTTTCGGGGTCGCAGGTATTGTATTTGTCTTCGGGGATGGGCGGATGGTTTATCTCAATCGTTTTCGCGATATCTTCATACGTAAACCCGCGCGTACACCGGCTCCAGGCTTCTACCTGTTTTTCCGTCAGGGCGGGATACGTTTCTTTTATGAAATTCCTTCGGCGCATATAATAGCCGGGCGCTACGGCCTTGCCCTGCTCGCAGTCTTTCATAAACTTGTGCAGCCTGCGTTTTACCAGGGGGTTATAGGGGGTAGAGGCGGTGGTAAAGAGCAAGTCCATCTTCGGATTGATCTGGAAGAAGCTCTGGAAGAGGCGTTCCAGGTCGTAAACGTGTTCAATCAAATCGGTGGCTATCAACAACTGGGGCGTTATCTGCCGGGCTTCGCATTCTTTTACCAGGGCGCCGGAATCTCCCTGTAAAATAATATCGGGGCCAATCGCCAGATGCTGCGCCAATACCCTGACGGTTTCTACCGATTGCGGATTGAGGTCGATATAAATCACTTGCTTTATGCCGGCTTCTTTGGCCAGCAGGCTGAGGAAACCGTTTCCCCCGCCGTAATCGACAAGCGTAGTCTCTCCGGCAGGTATCCCGGCGGATAGCATGCCTTTGCAGATGCAATCGGCGTAGATTTCCATATAGTACGGAAGCGCCGGATAGATGCGCCGGATATAGCGCTTATTGTAATCGCTGATAGGCAGGGCGTCGTATGCTACCGATTGCAATTTGGCGGCCAATGCCCGGCCGGCCGCCGTAAGTTCACTTTTCTCCATAAATCATTCGGGTAAGCCTTTCGGCCTGGCATTTAGTTGAATAAGCAGGGATAAGGTAGCGTATCCTCCTGGCGGTTTCTTCCGGAGTAAACGGCTCGGCCAGGAGGCGGGCGCAGGCGGCAATCATTTCCTCCGGCGTATCGGCGGTATGGCAAAGGGGGCCTAATCCGCTGCCGGTAAGCATGGCTTTGTTTACAACGACGTGCCGGCCGGCAAAGAGGCTGTTCAGCAGCTTTAGCTTCAAACCGGTTTCCTGAAAAGTAACCAGCAAATGCACCTGGGCTTCTCTGATAAGCGCCGCCATTCGCTCTTCCGCAGGATTGGCTTCGAGGCGGATATGGGGGCAGGCGGCAATGGCGCTTTTCAAACGGGCGGAGGGCGCCATCCCCGCAATAACGCACGTACAGCTTAGCTTGCAGAACACATGCCTTACAAGATAAAGG
The DNA here is from genome assembly GCA_031288515.1 of Tannerellaceae bacterium. Lineage (GTDB taxonomy): Bacteria > Bacteroidota > Bacteroidia > Bacteroidales > Tannerellaceae > DFXE01. The sequence continues at coordinate 7,554 of JAITRG010000213.1, read as the reverse complement.
GCGGCCTGTTCGTTCTCTGCCACCGATAGCTTCCCGTGATAAAGGATAAAGTCCGACTGCCCGGGCGCAGGCGCTACTTCGTCGTTCGTGTGGAAAGACGTCATAAACTCAATCCTTTTCCCGGGAAACGCTCTCTGCAAACAGTCCGCGTCGGCCGTCGAGACTGCCAGCGTCAGATCGGCCTGCCCGATTACCTGCTGATAACGCCTGAACCGCCAGGCTTCGACAAGGAAGAACGCCTTTTCCACCATCCCCCCCGTACACGACTGCGCCAGCATACGATAGTAATCGTGCTCTATATTGCTTTCCCTGTAAACCTTAAACCGGCCCGACAAACGTTTGTCGCTCATATAATAGCACGAATGTAATCCTTCGAACAATACCGGGTAATCGTTTGCCAGCAGGTTCTTCAGCAAGCCGGGATGTTTGCGGCTATAAACGTTGTAAGGGAGGACAGACAGGTTTGCCATCCACCCGGTACGGCGCTTATAATAATAAACGCTTTCGCACAATTCATCCAGTTCCCGCGCCGGCGGCCGTTCATATTCAAAGCAATGCAGGATAATCTTTACCCCAATGGCGTGCAGGGCTTTTATCTTGTAATAGATATCGATTATGCCCCCGTAGTTGGGCGGATAGGGAACGTTCAGCGCGACGATATTAATGTATTTATCCATGTGACGCCTTTCTCTTTTTTTCCGTCAGTTCATCAAAGATACGCATAAATTGCCCGGCCTGTTTGCTCCGGGAAAAAGCCCCTGTCACTTCGCGGTTGGCCTGTACCGTGGTGTATCCTTTTTCTGTCCATTCCTTATAGCAGGAGCGTATAAAATCGTACGCCTCCTGCGCTGTCCGGGCAGAGGCGCCGGCATGGGCAAGCCGTATGGTTTCCTCCAGGTAGCTTTCGTCGCTCCGCACGCACAGCAGGGGTTTCTCTACGGCAAGCGACTCGAACAGCTTGGTAGACATAATGCCTTTAGGCCCCAGGCCGCCGGCTTTATTGGCCAACTGTAATAAAACGGAGCTTCGGTTCAATATCCCGGGAATCGCATCGCCCGGCACATATCCGGAAAAGTCCATATACCCGCCGATAGCGTATTCCTCTACTAAAGGCCGGAGCATTTCCCGGGAAGCGTCGTCTGTATACCACTGTACGCGGAAGGCGTCAGGGGAGATATGCCCCTCTCCGTCCAGCCGGGCTATGGCTTCAAAGAGCGGCCGCGGGTTGCGCGTTTCCAAACTTACCAGGCGCCCGGCGAACGTCATCCGGAAGACGGGCGTCACGATTTGTTCGGGGTAAAACAATTCAGGGTCGTACCCATTGTATATCAGTTCTACCCGGGGATTATACCGTTTCATCATCTCTACATGCCAGGGAGATACCGTCGTTATATAATCCGCTTCGCGTAAAGCGCGGTTCCGCCCTTTCAGCAATTTCCAGCGAAAGGCTTTCACTATCAGTTTATCCAGCCAGGGAAACGTCTTGAACGGATGAGCGATATAGCAATCGGACACATACTGCTCGACGATATCCCTTGTGTCGGCTACGAAAGGGAGGTTAAAGCGTTTCGCTACCGTCCGCGCCGCCGGTAGCGGGAAGGTACGGTACGTTGCGCCTATGATTCCGTCGAAACCTCCGTTTTCCAATAGCCGGGAGGCTACCTTTATCATCTTCCGGTCTTTGCAGTCAAAGAAGAAATCGAGCAAAAGGATGGTTATCCATTCCAGCCGCCGGGCAATCTTTCCGGTTGCCTTATAATAATTAATACGGGTAACTTCGGCATAGCCTGTGAGGAAAGAAAAATTGCTGTCGTCGATCTGTTCCGTCACCACTACCGCTTTCCAGCCGGCGGCGAGGTACTTGCAAAGGTATCCCATACGCGGGGCGAAAGCCGGGGGGAACATATCGCACAGGATCAGTATTTTCATCGCCTCGTCAATTCGTCCGTTAAGGCGGCATATAAGCTGCGATACCATGCTGCCGCGCCCTGCCGCGTTTGCCATTCCGATACCGTATCGTTATGCCATAGCATAACAAGCTCTCCGTTGGCCTGCTCTACCCGGCTGATTAAGCGGAGGCAGTAATCGAAGGCTTCTTCATAAGGCAGATTCATATATTTCGTTTCGCCGAGCGTCACATCCATCATCGTCAGCGGATGCAATATAAGCGAAGATACATGTTTGTTGGCCGGATTAATCCAGCGCACCGGGCGCGACGTCCCCAGGCGGAAACCGGCCACGTCCGGGTAGCCCATGGTGAAGTCGTCGGTGATACCGGCTCTTTCCAGTAAGACCAAATCTTCCGGCTCTCTGCCGGCCAGATAATGGTGGCGGTTATGGCGTATCTTCTGCTTGCTCACCCTTGCCAGAAGCTCCCGTTCTTTTTCAATGAGCAGCGGATTCTTGCCTGCGTCGTAGCTGCTATGCAAACCCGCTACGGCCTGCCGCAACCGGAGCAGCTCCAGCAAAGAGGCTCCATCGGGCGTACGCAGGTTGTAATGAGGTTTATCCTGCGCCGATTTACCCCCTGTTTTCAGGAAATACAGGGCATTGCTACGCTTCTTTCCCAGCAGGTCGATCACCTTATTATCCTGCTCGATCAGCCAGGGGAATGTATAATAAGGATCCTTTTCCAAAGGCTGCCTTAGTAAGCGCAAGGCGCTGCCGAGACCTTTTCCCCTTACCGTTTCGCGTATGGCGTTACGCAGCGAGCGGCAATAAAAGGGGGCGTCTACATCGTGCGTCAGCCAGATTTTCCGTATACGGGGCGCCGGTTCTGCGATGGACACGCCCGTTTCGCGCAGCCAGCCGCGTAACAGCTTTCCGTATTCGTCTACTACCGGCCTGTGGATAAAGCCGGCCCGGTAAGGAAGCGATTCTTTCCCGGGGAAACGCCCATGCCCGTCCCGCACATCCCGCCGCCGTATCTCTTCGTACCGCGTAAGCAGGAAATAGGCGCTTGCTATAATATCCGCATACACCGCCAGGGTATCCCCATGCCAGGCCGTTTCTGCTTCGCCGAACAGTAAGGGGACGCCTTCTATCTCCTTCAAAGGCAGTGACGGCATGGACAAGGGCGTGCCATAGACCTGTTCGTCAAAGAATGAAGAGGCGACAATCACCAGGTTATACTGATGAAACATAGCGGGGTCGGAGGTATATCCTATCCGGCAGTTATGCCTTGCTGGCTTTTGATCGCCAAGCAGAAAGTCAATTATATAAGATATGGCAGGATTCATATGCCTAATTTCATTCGAACGCTGTATACTAAACTCCGTTCGTTCCGGGATATTGTGAAGAAGGGCGTTTGAATCGCTCCGAACTCGCGGAAAAAACGTTCCACCCCGGCAATCATGGAGCCTTCAAAGTCGAATAAGGATGTATAACGGGAAACGTCTTTTATGCCTTCCCACAAGACTAAGCTATGCGCCCCCGATTCGCGGAAAGCCGGATCTCCGCCGCCTGCCAGGTAATAGGCCGAGCTTTCCTGCCATACAAGAAAAGCAGCGGCATGCAGGCGCCCTTCTTTATCATAGCCTCCCCACAAACGGCCCTGCCCCCGTTCGCGGCATTTGGCAATCAGGCGTTTCAGCGTATTTATGTGGGGCGGCTGCCGGCGCTGCCGCCCAAACGACAACGCATACGCCCGCAGGAAGTCGTCTACCGGGATATCCTGTTTCACTTCTACCTGAAACTTATCCCTTGCTTTACTTATATTCCGGCGGATGTTCGGCCTCATGTTTCGCCACAACTCGTCCTCTTCCCGGATATGCCGCAACAGATAGGTATAACGGGTGGTTTGTTTGTAGCCTTCCCAATAGAAGGGCAGCCAGTCGGTTATTTTGTAATGGAAGTTTTGCAGAAAGGAAGGGTATTGCTTCAGCGCTTCGGTAAACGTTTTGCATACGGCCTGCCGTTTCCCCAGAATGGTAGTATATTTTGCGTCGCCGGCTTCTCCGGCAAACCATACGCCCATCGTCTGGGTATAGGGAGGCATGGAAACGATCTTCGGATGCGGGATATATAAAGGCATCGCAGCAAGGATATTCCCTTTTTCTCCGGCTATCAATACATCCCATTTATCTTCCCCGCATGCCGTATCCAGCCACCAGTCCCTCGAAAAGAGGGGTATGTCTGCTTCGGTACGGCAAAGAGAACGATAAACTTCTTTCATATCGGCCGGAGGCTTTCAGTTTTTCAATTTCTTAAAGATAAGTGCAGATAATTCTTCCGCCAATTCGGGGTTATCGGCAATACATTGTTTGGCGGCGTCGCGGCCTTGCCCCAGCCTGGTATCGTTGTAGCTAAACCATGAGCCGCTTTTCTTTACGATGCCGTGCTCTACGCCCAAGTCTACCAGCTCGCCGGTATGGGAGATGCCTTCGCCGAACATAATATCAAATTCGGCTTTACGGAAAGGAGGCGCCACTTTATTCTTTATCACCTTCACGCGCACCTGGCTGCCTTTTACCTCGTCGCCATCTTTCAACTGTCCGATACGGCGGATATCCAGGCGGACAGAAGCGTAAAACTTCAGCGCATTGCCGCCGGTAGTCGTTTCCGGGTTTCCAAATGAGATACCTATTCTATCGCGCAACTGGTTGATAAAAATACAGGTTGTTTTCGTTTTATTAATAGCGCCCGTCAATTTACGAAGTGCCTGCGACATCAAACGAGCCTGCAATCCCATTTTACTCTCGCCCATATCTCCTTCAATTTCCGCTTTGGGAGTCAGGGCGGCCACAGAGTCGATCACGATAATATCTACGGCCGAGGAGCGGATGAGCTGTTCTGCAATTTCCAGCGCCTGCTCTCCGTTATCAGGTTGCGAAATGTATAAGTTCTCTATATCAACGCCTAATTTTTCGGCATAAAAACGGTCGAAAGCATGTTCGGCGTCTATAAAGGCAGCCAGGCCGCCCGCTTTCTGCGCTTCCGCAATGGCATGGAGCGCCAGCGTTGTTTTACCTGATGATTCGGGGCCATATATTTCGATTACACGTCCTTTTGGATATCCTCCTACGCCCAGTGCGGCATTTAAGGCTACCGAACCGGTAAGGATCACTTCCATTTCTTCTATCGCCTCGTCGCCCATCTTCATGATCGAGCCTTTGCCGTATGTTTTCTCAATTTTATCCATTGCCGCACGGAGCGCTTTTGCTTTATCCGTATTTACGGACGGTTTACCTGTTTCTTCCATGTTGTCTTACCTGTTTGTTGTTTTGTGTACTGGTTTTTTTGTCATCTTTATTTATTTGTTAAGGATTTGCGTCGCATGGTCTTTTGTCTTCACCTCCTTCGGGCCGATAATCCGCTCTACTATACCTTCTTCATTGATCAGGAACGTGGTGCGGGCCGTTCCCATATACGTACGCCCGTACATACTTTTTTCAACCCATACGCCAAAGTGTTCCTGCAGTTTCGTATCCGTGTCGGCTATCAGGCTAAAAGGAAGTTCGTGGTCTGCAATAAACTTCCGGTGCGACCTGGCGCCGTCTTTACTTACGCCTATTACTTCATAGCCGGCTTTACGCAAATCCTGGTAGCCATCCCGCAGGCTGCATGCCTCGGCCGTACATCCGCCGGTATTGTCTTTCGGATAAAAATAAAGGGCTAATTTCGTTCCTTTAAAATCACTCAGTTTTACTTCGTTTCCGTTCTGGTCGAGTCCTAATATTTCGGGTGCTTTATCGCCTGCCTGTATCGCCATGTTTACAATTCTATGTTTACATTAAATAATTCATGCCAGGGTAATCCCTGTCTGTTCAGTTCTTTCATGAATGGGTCGGGGTCAAACTCTTCCGTGTTCCAAACGCCCGGTTTCTTCCAAACCCCTTCCATAAACAATTTAGCGCCTGTCATGGCCGGGACGCCGGTCGTATAGCTTACCGCCTGAGCGCCTGTTTCCTCATAAGCCGCTTCGTGGCTGCAATTGTTGTATATATAACAGGTCTGTTCCTTACCGTCTTTCAAACCGCGGATACGGCAACCGATAGATGTTTCGCCGGTATAATTCCCGCCCAAGTCGCCCGGGTCCGGGAGTACGGCTTTAAGGAATTGTATCGGGATAATCTCTATGCCATTAAACGTCACCGGGTCTATCCGCGACATGCCTATATTCTGTATCACCCTGAGATGCGTCAGATACTCCTGCCCGAAGGTCATCCAGAAACGCGCCCGTTTGACAGTGGGGAAGTTTTTCACCAGGCTCTCCAGCTCTTCGTGATACATCAGGTAGGATTCTTTCGGCCCGATATGGGGGTAGTCCAATGGCCTGTGTACCGACAGCGGGTCTGTTTCCTTCCATTGCCCGTCTTCAAAATATTTGCCCCGCTGGGTTATCTCCCGGATGTTTATTTCAGGATTAAAGTTTGTGGCAAAGGCCTTATGGTGGTCGCCGGCATTACAGTCTACAATGTCGAGGTATTCGATTGCGTCAAAATGATGTTTCGCGGCATAAGCTGTAAACACGCCGGTAACGCCGGGGTCGAAGCCGCAGCCCAGGATAGCCGTCAGCCCGGCCTTTTCAAAGCGTTCCCTGTAGGCCCATTGCCAGCTATATTCATATTTTGCCTCATCCAGCGGTTCATAGTTTGCCGTATCCAGGTAGCTTACGCCATACGCCAGGCAAGCGTCCATAATGGATAAGTCCTGATAGGGCAATGCAAGGTTTACCACTAAATCCGGCTTGAACGAATGAAACAGCGTAACAAGCTCGCCTGCGTTATCCGCATTTACCTGAGCCGTTTGTACTTTCACGTTTTTAATCTCTTCTGCTATCTTATCCGCTTTACGTTTGGTACGGGTGGCAATCAGTATGTCGGTAAAGACGCCGGCGTTCATTGCCATTTTCTTAACTGCCACAGTACTAACGCCTCCGGCGCCAATCACTAAAACTCTTCCCATTTACCTAATCAGTTTAATCTTGTTATTTTACAGTAAGGCCTTTTACAGCCGGGGAACAAATATAATACTTATCTTCCAATATTTTACCACTTCCCGATAATATCCGTTTAAATGAACCCGGAAAACCATCTCCCGTACATACATTCCCCGTACATATATTAATATACAGCCATAAGCCCTGGCGTCTTCGCTTAGATTCGGGATTACTGCCGTCATTCCGGCCGAAGACGCCCGTATGCCCCAGACGGTAGAGAACCAGCAGCAAAACGGGGCGAAAGGATTGCCGCCGGCAGACAGCCACATCCCCGGCTTTTTTGATTTTTCTATCTTCGACGCGCATCAGCCGGAAGTCTTTATGATTTCTCGCTCGTCACAGGCCCGGCAAGTATGGAACTATAACCGGAAAGCCGGATTAATCAAGGACTGGAAGCGGGATAAGCCGGAAGCCGGGGCAGACGTTTTACCCCGAGGAGTTAATCGCAAAATTTCAGGAGCGTTTTGAAAATTCCATCGATGAATCGGTGGAAATTATCTACCGGTTTGGCAGCACAATTTTCGATTACTCGCTCTGCACTATTGAATACAGAGAAAAAGTGCAAAAATTATCATTGAGACAAGCGGACATATTATTAACCTGAGTTCGACGTA
>JAITRG010000138.1 GCA_031288515.1 Tannerellaceae bacterium | reverse complement strand
AAATCGGAAAAGACAAAAGTAGAAGGCAGTTGACTGAATAAGAAGAGCCGTATGAGAGGAGACTTTCACGTACGGTTCTGTGAGAGGCTTAGGGTGAGACTCCCTTTGCCTACTCGATTAATGGTTTACTGAAGACTGTATAATGATTTTTTTTGGGAATAAATCCCTCTCTTCCGGTTTCCTGAAAGGAAGCTGAACGGTCTTTTTTCAGGATTTTCATACTGTAAATCAATCCTTTGCAACAAAGCTGAAAGCTGAAAGGAAAGGTAAAAAAGTATCGTTTAGCAGGGGCGTTTTCCTGTTTAAAAAGCGGTTCCCGGTCCGATATCAGGGTTGGCTTCTTTCTTCGCACGTTTTTTAATCTGTTAAAGTAGAATTAGTTTTTCCTTTTTTTCCTTTTCCTTTTGTGGGGTTTTCACTGGAGGAAACCCCGGTTTGCTCGGAGGAAACCCTCATTTTCCCGGAGGAAACGCCGCTTTTTTTCGGGGAAACATTCGACGTTTTTTCGAACGTCAACGCTTCCACAGTCTCCTTTCTGTTCAAGCGTTTAGCTACTTCAAGGTATCGTTTTTGGATACCTTTGGACGAAAGCTCCTGATGTTTTTTCAGCAGTCTGGCATCGAACAGTTCGATTTCCACACAAAAGGAAAGTATCTCTCTGATACGCGCTTCGTCCAGATGGAGCATACAGACAATATCAAAGCAGAGGTTCCGGTTGAAAGGGATAAAATGCCCCTCCGCCGCGTAAATTTCACAGAGGACAGAGAAGTACGCCGCTATACCCTCGCATCCAAACTTGTCCGGAAGCCTGCGTATCTTCCGATTGCCGAACAGATCGGTATCGAGTGGAAAATAAGACAGACCCCGCTTAATCGGTCCCGCCATTTTAATTCTTTTTTGAGTTATTGTTTTCAAAAACCAGTTTCTCCTTTTGCCCACAAAAATATATCCTTACTGCGGATTTTTTGCATAGAATATTGTACAGCATACGATGTTTTCTTCAACACTTTTTATCTGATTTTCTTCCGTTTTTTTATATACTAATTAAACTGATATAAGACAAATAATCATCTCTTTTTTCAACGTATGCCAGCCATTATCGCCAATATCTATCAGCCATTCAATGAATCAGGTCAGGCAATAATTACATGCTGCTGGGGAAAATAATATTTTCATTTGTTTAATCATTTCAAATCGCTATATTTGCCCTTCATCGTAACAGTTTTCTTTCGCATAAAAGGAGCAAAAGAAATAGTTCTATAGAATAATAATTACAAGTAAATTACTATAGAGATGAGAAAATATATTCCTGTTTTTCGGGCGCCGGCTTCACGATACTCTGCACGGTTATCAGGTCGGTAATATGCCGATTATTCTGCCGGTAAAATGCCGGAATAATTAGGCCGGTAATGCATACCCTATAGAGCCATCTTCTTTTTCCTGCTTTATTTACTCTTTAGTCTCGCCAAATTGACTAAAAAGAAGTCGCCAAATTGACTAATTTCAGAAAGTAAGCGTATAATTGCAAATGAAATCCAAAATAATAGAGAAGATATGAGCAACAGACACAGAGCATCCTGTTATGGATAGTCCGAAAGACCGGAAACAGAACTTACTGGCGCGGGCATTGACCCGGAGCTTCTGCTTATGGGAGCCACACCCCGCCTGATTGACGAGTGGCAATTGGCTCCATAACTATGGGACGCAATCCATTTCACGGTTTGTCATCAAAGCGAAGACGGTGACAGGTTTCTCCGTATCCTTCAATGCGGAAGAAAATGAAGCCATAAGGATGATTTGGAATGTGCGGTTGTCCATCTGCGTAACGGTTCTTATGGCCTGAGAGAGATTAAACCAGGTGGCGACCGTTTGATTGAAGGAGGAATCGGGACACTTACTGCATTGGCATTAATGACACTGATTTCAAAAAAAATATCCCAAACTTGGATAAAGAATAAATTTTTGTATTTACATTTGCTTCGCACGTATAATTCGTGTAGCAAATGCCGATACCTTTAATTAGCGGACATAATTTTGTTTTATTGAATCATGAAAAAAGAATCAAATGAAAAAGAAGATTGTTTCTTTGAAAGCAAAAGAAGCAACAAAATTGCTTGGGGGATCAAGATATGATCTGCCAACCGTATTGCCTGATGACAAACTTCTTTTATTACAATATAACATAAAAAGAATATGAGATTTTTTTTTGCAATAAGTATCAGTTTCTTTCTAATTTTATTTATAAATATTCAGGGATATAGTCAAAATATAAAGGTATTATTACCGATAATTTAAATAATCCGATTTCGGATGTTACTGTTGTTTTTCAAACGATTGATTCTATTTTTTTAGAGGCAACTTTGTCTGCGGCTGATGGAAAATTTGAACTAAACAATAAAGAAATTAATGAAGGGCGAATCTTATTTCAACATATTTCTTTCCATCCCTTAAAAAAAATCCTCAAAGATGAAATAGATTTAGGACAGATTATTTTGCAGGAAAAATTAACGGAATTAAGTGAAGTTTATGCGAAAGCAGAGCGTCCATTAGTGAAAATTTCAGCGGGAAAATTAGTATACAATGCCGATATGATTATGAAAAGAAGTATTGCATCAAATGCTTTTGATATTATAAAAGAATTACCAGGGATAAGTGAAAATAATGATGATATCAAGCTGATTGGAGCAAGTTCTTTAACTATTATAATGGATGGTATCGTTTCCAAAATTCCTCAAGAACAATTATTAAATATTTTGAAGTCTACTCCTGCTATACAAATCAAAGATATTGAAATAATGTATAATGCGCCATCCAAGTATAATGTTCATGGCGCAGTAATAAATATAATTACAGATAAATCAATTACAGACGAAAAGAAAATTCAAGGAGAAATAACCGGGAAGTATACGCAAATGCATTATCCGGGTGGAAATGTGACAGGGAATCTACAATACAAAAATAAAAATATTAATCTGGACTTCATGCTTAATTTAGAAAAGGATAAATACTGGCAGGAAGCTAATATATTTTCGATACATACAGTTTCCGATCATAAAACTGCAATCGATCAAAATACGTTGGATTTTGGAGATATGAACAGGATTATGTCAAGAATTTCAGGAGATTATATCTTTAATGATAAAGAAAGAATATCTTTCTCCGGATATTTTAGCGGTAAAAAAACAGATGGAAACAATAATACCGATAGCCGGTATAAAGAATCTATTAATTATGATATGTTTAGTCATAATAAAATAGATGAAAAAGAATATCAATATAATGCAAATATTAATTATTCTTCTAAAATTGGGCTAAGACTGGGATTAGATTATACATATTACAACGATAAAGATAATAATAAATATACAGACTATAAAAATGATATTATAGAAAATGATTTTTTCAACAATTCAAAACAAGAAATACAAAGTCTGACATTTACAAGTATTTATGAAGGTAAATTTTCTCAAAAGTACTCATGGAATGTTGGAGCAAATGCTGGTTATAACAAATTTTCCACAAATGTTGACTATTTTTTCAATCAGGAAAACTTGCCTGTGTATGACTCAACAAAACGAATTGACGGTCTGCAAAATGAATACATAACCACTTTGTTTTTCGAATCAATAAATGAAATTAATGATAAATTATCTTTTAATATATCGTTGCAGGCCGAATATTTTATTTCGAAATATAATAATAACGATATAAAAAAGACCCTTTGGAATGAATGGGTATTATTCCCCAATACGACGCTTACATATTCTATTTCCAATAGAAGTCTATTGCAGTTTGTAGTTTCATCAAATAAAAATTACCCTTCCTTTTGGGCGGTAAATCCGCAAACTACTTATGTCAATTCTTATATGGAAATTACCGGGAATCCATTTTTAAAGCCAAGCAAAAGATATGATGCTCAACTTATATATCTCCTGGATCGAAAATATACATTCCTGGTCTTTACATCTTACCGTCCAAATTATTTTTCTCAAGTCCCGTATCAGGATGAGGAACGGATGAAAATTATCTACAGATACGAAAATTTAAACTATAATCATACCTTAGGAGCCGGAGCTGTTATTCCAATTCGAATTGGGGATTTCTGGACTTCAAATTTTTCGGTTCATGGAATCCGAATAGAACAAAGAATGGATAATTTTCATGGTTATTCATTCAGCAGAAATAAATATCTTATTGCCGTTCAAGCGAATAATTCATTTACCATCTCAAAATCAAAACCTAATATAAAATTACAACTAAACGGAAATTATCAATCTCCTATGATTCAGGGAGTCTATAATATAGGTGATTTATATAATTTGTCTTCCGGTATAAGATGGTCTTTTTCAGACGAAGCATATTTTCTCATTGAATACAATAATATATTAAAGAAAATGACTCCAAACCCAACAACTATAAATTGGGAAAATCAATATAATAGAAGAAATGTAATTGAGCAGAATATTTTTAATGTAACTTTTTCATGGAGATTTGGAAATTATAAAACGAAAAAGTTTAAAAGTATAGATAATGCAAGATATGGAAAATAGTATTGATCGACTACCTGTGCATGGCCTGCTTATTAACAACTTTCAATGCGTTCTGCATGCAGTAGCGTATTTGCCTGAATCAGGCGGGGGGCAAAACATTTGCGTTAAAGTAGGATTATTTATAAATTATATGTTTCTTTGTGGCAGACAAACAAAAAAGAAAAACAACTTGATGGGCTTTATGGCAAAAGCGGGCAAACTCTTACTACCCTTCTTTATCCTGTTCGTTCTTACGGTATTTACTCTTCCGGCACAGGAAAAGAAGTTTACAATCAGCGGAAATATTAAAGACAACAGCAACGGAGAAGACCTCATCGGGGCGGAAGTCATTATTTCGGGCACACGGACAGGAACCGTTTCGAATGCTTACGGATTCTATTCCCTCAGCCTTCCGGAGGGGAAATATACGTTGCTTTTCTCTTATATCGGTTATCTTAAAAAGGAAATTCCGGTAGAGCTTACATCCGATACGAAAATGAATATCGATTTGAAAATGAACGCCAGGGAGCTGACGGAAGTTGTCGTTTCGGCGGAAGACAGGAATGTAACCATTACGAAAGCGGAGATGAGCGTGGAAAAACTGTCGGCCAAGGCAATCAAAACCGTTCCGGCCTTAATGGGCGAAGTAGACGTTATCAAGGCGATACAACTGCTGCCGGGCGTACAGTCTACATCCGAAGGCTCTTCCGGGTTTAGCGTGCGCGGAGGCGGGCACGACCAGAACCTGATCCTCCTGGACGAAGCGACCGTTTACAGCGCTTCGCACCTGATGGGATTCTTCTCCGTATTTAATAACGACGCCATCAAGGATGTAACGCTTTACAAAGGGGATATCCCGGCTACCTTCGGCGGACGGCTTTCCTCCCTGCTCGACATCCGTACGAAAGACGGCAATAACCAGCGTTTCACAGGGACGGGAGGCGTCGGCCTCATCTCAAGCCGCCTTACGCTGGAAAGCCCGTTGGGATCGAAAGCGTCCGGGCTTATTTCGGGCAGGCGGACATATGCCGACGTATTCCTGCTACTGTCTTCCGACGAAAACCTGCGCCGGTCGAGCCTTTACTTTTATGATATGAATGCCAAAGTGAATTTCCGTATCAATGACGCCAACCGTATCTTCCTGGCCGGCTATTTCGGCAGGGATAATTTCTCCAACCGGTTTGCCGGCATGAACTTCGGCAATCAAACCGTTACCGCCCGCTGGAATCATATCTTCTCGCCCAAAGTATTCTCTAATTTCACCCTGATAGGGAGTTTTTACGACTATTACCTGAAAAGCAACCTGAGCGAGCAGTTAAACCAGGAATGGAAGTCTAAGATGAACGATTACGGCATAAAGGCCGACTTTTCGTACCTGCCGAACCCAACGAATCACCTGAAGTTCGGATATAATTTTATTTACCACCGCTTTACGCCCGGCGAAGGCGGAGGAACCGGCAGCGAATCGCTTCTCGCGCGGATTGCCTTCCCCAAAGAATATGCCGCCGAGCATGCCCTGTACCTCGCCAATGAAACGACGATTGCCGATAAGCTGAAGCTGAAGTATGGATTGCGCTATTCCGCCTTCTGGAATATATCGAACGGAGAAGAACAGGAATACCTGGAAAATTACAGCGTAGCGTATACAAAAACCAGCAAAAGAGGGAAAATCTATCAAACGCAGCAGCAACTGGAGCCTCGGGCGGGAATAACCTATATTATCAGCGACTATCATTCGCTGAAAGCCGGCTATTCGCGCACGGCCCAATACATACAACTGGCTTCCAACTCGGCCTCGGGTTCGCCCCTGGACGTTTGGTTCCAAGCCTCGCAAAACGTAAAACCCCAATTGTGCGACCAGTTTGCCATCGGCTATTTCCGCAACCTGGCCGATAATGAATACGAAGCCTCCGCCGAACTATATTACAAAGACATGAAAAATGTGGTAGACTTTAAAGACCATGCAGAACTGCTGGGGAATAAGGATATCGAACACGAATTGCGTTTCGGGAAAGGCTATTCGTACGGGCTGGAGTTGATGCTCCGCAAAAACGGCGGGCGGCTGAACGGTTGGGTTAGCTACACGCTCTCCGGGAGCCGGCGGAAGATAGACGATATTAATAACGGAAACGAGTATCGCTCTCCCTACGACAAACCGCATAATATCTCCATCGTGGCAAACTATGAACTGTCGCCTAAATGGATGGTCTCGGCCAACTGGGTATATGCCAGCGGAACGCCGGTAACGTATCCCACCGGGCGCTTTCAGGTAGAAAACAGTTATGTCCCCCTTTATTCCGGCCGGAACGAATACCGCTACCCGGCCTATCACCGGCTGGATGTATCGGCTACCTGGCAATTGTCGAAGCCCGGCAAACGTTTCAGGCACGAATTGAACGTCTCCCTTTATAATGCATACGGGAGAAAGAACCCCTGGACAATCCTGTTCCGGCAAGAAAACGACCGGCCCGATTCATCGTATGCCGAAATGGTCTATCTCTTTACATTCATTCCGTCCATTACCTGGAACTTCACCTTTTAATTCATCCGGAAAATTATGAATACTCCCCTCTATAAAAAGATTCCCCTTATCGGCATTGCCTTTTTGCCTGTATTCTTTAGCTGCCTGTACTCGTGTACGGCGCGTATCGACATTCATACCGAAGCGTCGGCGCCCCGGCTGGTAATCTATGGCAGTATCTCCACCGATACCATGCAACACAGTATAAAGATTACCCGTTCGAGCGGCTACTTCTCCACCTCCAAACCCGAAGGTATCAGCCACGCGGCGGTGTCTATCCGCACGGATAAAGAAACGTTTACCTTGCAGGAAAGTTCTACGGAAGCCGGGCTGTACCAAACCGGCAGCTCTGTCTTCGGGGCAGAAGGCGAAACCTACCGTTTATCCGTTGCCCTGGATTTCGACGAAGATGGGCGGCAGGAAGCATATGAAGCGGTTTCGTACATGCCCGGCACCCCGAGGATCGACTCCATCGGTTTCCGCCCGTCTCCTTTATCAGACGATTACCTCGAAGTATTAGTCTGGGGCCATATGCCCGAAGCGGACGGAAACTACCTGAGTTTCCACCTCTACCGCAACCATAAGATCGTAAACGATTCGTTGCAGGGTTTCCTCATGACTGATGACATGTATATGGACAAAAAAGAGATAGCAGGCGTCTCCTGTTTTTATCTCAACCAGGAAGAAGAACAAAACATATTACGCGAGGGAGACATAATTACCGTCCGCATTGACGGAATAACGAAAGAGTACGCCGCGTTTATCAACGCCGCTCAACGCGAACTATGGGGTTCCGACCCTGTATTCAGCGGTCCGCCGGCCAATGTACAGACCAATATCATCAGCAAAAGCCCTTCGGAAAGCATCCTGGTGTCCGGTTTTTTTACCGCCTTTTCAGGAAGTAAGCAAACGACGGTTTACCGTTAGTTGAAGCGTTTATCCAATTCGTCGTCCGACAGGATGGAAAGTATACATTTCCCGTCCGGCGTACAGGTAGAAGAAGCGGAAGAAAACAGCGAGGCAATCATATGGTCTATCTCTTCGCCCGACAGTTTCCTGCTCGGCCGGATAGCGGCTGCTTTCGCCAGCGAAAGGGCCATCGCTTCCGCCATTTCCTCATGCGCTTTTACGCCTGTTTCGATGGCATGGTTTACGGCGTCTTTTACCAGGGCCGGCGGGTTCAGGTTCTCCATTCCTGCCGGTATGCCGTTTATGGAATAGGCGTTGTTCCCCAAATTATTCAGGTCGAACCCGATATAATGCAAATCGTCCCACAGGGACGGCAGCATAGCCGCTTCCGCAGCCGTAAACGTTACCATCTCCGGAAACAGTAATTGCTGGGAAGCCCCCTTCCTTTGCCGGATATTCGACACATATTGATCATACAAAATACGTATATGGGCGCGGCGCTGATCAATCAAAGCCAGGCCGGACTTTATCGCCGTAACGATATACCGCCCTTTGTACTGAAAACATGTCCCCGCAGATTCGCCAAATAACATCTCCCCATCGCGGGGCTGCTCTTTGCTTTGAGCCGCTTCTGTTTGTACGGACGCCCTGTCTTCGTCAAAATCCCTGTATATTTTCGTCCAGTCAAATTCTTCCCTTTCGTATGGCGCGGTAAACGGATTATAATCCGTATTTACATGGACTTGCGGAGTATAGACAGGCCTCATTTCTTCGGAAGGATTATATACGGGAATATCGATAGCGTCTCTTGTGTCGAAATCAATCATGGGAATTGCATGGGATTTGGCAAGGGATTCGCGAATTGCAGCCACTAAGATTTGCCAGATCGGCTGTTCGTTCTCAAATTTTATTTCCGTCTTGACGGGATGGATATTTACGTCAATAGAAGCCGGGTCTAAGGTAAAATAAATAAAGTAATTTGGCGTATCGCCGGCAGGAACCAACCGGTCGTAAGCATACATAACGGCCTTGTGGAAATAAGGATGCTTCATAAACCGCCCGTTTACAAAGAAATATTGTAAAGCCCCCCGTTTCCTTGCCGAATCGGGCGTTCCTATAAATCCGGAAACCGTAACCATCGAACTTTGCGCCTCCAAAGAAAGTAATTTCATATTAAGGCTCTTCCCATATACATTTGTAATACGCTGGCGTAAACCGGACGCAGGCAAATTAAACAGTTCCGTGTCGTTATGATACAAAGATATGGCAATATGCGAATTAACGAGTGCGATCCGTTCAAATTCATTGATAATATTACGAAACTCCGTGTCGTTCGTTTTTAAAAACTTACGGCGCGCCGGCACATTAAAGAACAGATTCTTTACGGAAAAGCTACTTCCTTCCGCACAAGCGTCCGTTTCTATCTTTTCCAGCGCCGAACCGGCCAGCAGCAGCCGCGTACCTAACGCCGCCCCCTTGAGCCGGGTGCGCAGTTCTACATGCGATACGGCTACAATAGACGCTAAAGCCTCTCCCCTGAAGCCCATCGTATGCAGGGCAAAAAGGTCGTCGGCTGTCGATATCTTGGATGTGGCGTGCCTTTCAAAAGCCATGCGGGCATCCGTCTCCGACATGCCTTTTCCATCGTCGGTTACCTGAATCAATGTTCTTCCGGCGTCTTTAATATTTACCTGGATACGGGTTGCTCCGGCGTCGACGGCATTTTCAACCAATTCCTTTACAACAGAAGCCGGCCGTTGGATAACCTCTCCTGCTGCAATCTGATTGGCAATACTGTCCGGAAGTAAATGAATAATATCGCTCATTTGAAAAACAAAGCCCAAAGCAAAGCGGCTAATACGGCCAACGCTACCGCCAGTTTGACATTTTTATATTTACGATTGCGTGAATTATCCCCCTTTAGATGGCTTTTTTTCAGATGCGTCGTCCCTTCGATAAACTTCCCTTTGATGTCGGGTTTATAGTTTTCCAGCGGTTCGTCGAGTACTCCCAGTTCCCGTTTGATCTTGCGCGTGCGTTCTTCCAACGCTTCTTTACGGGGGTCCCAATAAATAGGCTTATGTTCGAATTGCCGTGGCTTTCGCACGCCATAAAATGAAAATAGTGCCATAATTACTTAATTTTTAATGAAAACAACCGCTAATGTACGAATTTATTACTTCTCTTAGGCGCATCTCCGGTTTTTCTTTTAGCAATACGGAAAATATCGTCTTTATCAATGGGCCTCAAATAATCGAACCAATAGAAATCAGTCAATGTTTTCTGATCCGGTTTTAAGTCCGGTATAGGCGTCATTGTACATTCGGAAGTTGGCCATAATTTCAGTTTCTCTAATTTATTATCCTGTATCCAGATTGTGAGGTAAGCGCTTCTGGTTTGGTTCAGGCCTATTTTCGTTCCGTCGCCTTCCAGCGGATAGTATATGGATTCGGCATTGCCGCCGATATCTATCTGCCGGATGGCCTTTCCTTCAAAATAAGCAATTAAATCATTCCCCTTTAATTGATTATAGTAAGACGAATCCAGCTCCTGAATGGCAAAAGCGAACTGAATAACGTGGGCATGGTCTATCGTACTGTCATTCATATAAACAACAATCGTATCCCCATACAACTGATACCCTTCATTCCATACCACCGGATCGGTATACAGATATAATATGGAGTCGCGGGTGTTGAATTGTAATGAATCGCAAACGCCCTGAAGGTCTACCCGGTAAAAACGTACGCCATAATAAGCTTTTATTTCGCGGTAGGCAGTGTCTATAGTAGTCATCTGTAAAGTATCTGCATGCAGATATAAGGTGTCGCCTTGCGAATATTCGAGGAAACGGGCCTTATCCGTAACAAAAGCAAATTCCGTTTTTTCGTCAAAATACCCGTACCCTCCCTCAAGTGTCGTCATCTGGGCCGTATCTTTTATGGATACATTCCCGAATACTTCCGAGAAGCCGGTATCCCGGTCATAAACGATCGAGTCGCCGATTAATATCCGGTTGCCGGAAACAACTTCGGAACGGTCTAACAGCAAAGATACATTTGTCTCCGTATTATACCATCCGCGTGAAGAATAGACCGTGCCGCTATCCGAAACAATGACGGAAGGGCCTAATATCGTAGCTATTTTATTGTCTGTATTATAGTGGAGCGTATCCGAGTAGAGCGTAAATTGCGGGTTCTCCAATCGTACGCTATCATTGAACACGGCCACTTTCGTATCCGGCGAATATTGCCCGTAAAAAGAAGAAAGCTCATTCTCTTCGTCTACAATCAATCCTCCTTCAAAATAGTAACCGATATTTATCCGGCGGTCATAATTAAGGCTATCCGTAAAGAGCGTTACCTGGTTATTCTCCATCCTGACATTCTCCCGCAACCGGGCCAGTTGGGTATCTCCATCATAATACAGGGTATTTCCATAAATAAACAGGGTATCCCCCTGCTCTATTCTCACGTTACTAAAGGCTTCCAGCGAATTGGAGATTTCGTAGAAGTAAGCGCTGTCGCAATACATATAGGAACTGTCGTGGCGGAAACGGACGTCGCCAATCAACACCTGGATATCCGGGTTTATATCTTTATCGAAAGACAACGTATTGGCATGCTCCAGATACACCTTTGTTTTCTGAGGGGTAATGGTATCCTGTGTTTGTGCAAAAGCACAAAAGAAAAGCAAATGAAGTGCTATAATTAAAACTAATTTATCAGTTATCCTCATTCCTTAATCCATCCCGGGAATTGGAAATCGCAGTTACGCCATCCCTCGCTGATACGGACATACGTCGTTTTCTGCTTTTGGGCAATCCAATTTTTGAGTACTTCGTCTTTCTTACGATTTTCAACCATTGTTTTTAATGCCTGATAATCGTCCGTCATATTGGCTTTATGCGTTTCTGTCCGCGCCTTTAATTTCACGATGGCTACCACTTCTTTTTGCTTGTTGGTTATCATGGTGAAAGGTTTGGATATTTCGCCTACCTGCATGTTATAAACCACCTTGCCCATTTCCTGCGGGAGTTCCTGCATTTCAAACTTGGGTGTGCCGTAACTGCTGCTTTCGTAGTTCTGATTCACCATTAAACCTTTATTATTCCGGGTATCCTTATCATACGAAACGAAAGTAGCCGCTTCTTCAAAGGTTAATTTATTCGCATGTATATCGGAATAGAGCGAATCCAAACGGGTTGTCGCCTCTGACAGTTCTTTTTCCGACACTTTAGGGCGCAACAGTATATGGCGGCAGTTTATACGGTCTCCGCGTTTCTCTATTAACTGTATGATATGAAAACCATACTCCGTTTCAACAATGTTGGAAACCCGCTTGGGGTCGTTCAGGTTAAAAGCCACATTGGCAAACTCCGGGAGCAAGTTTGTTTTACTTGTAAATCCCAAATCGCCTCCCCGCTTAGCCGATTCCATATCTTCGGAATATAGGCGCGCCAGGGTGGAAAATTCCATTTTCCCGGTTGTAATCTGTTCGGTAAAATCACGTAAACGGGCTTTAATGGCATCTGTTTCTTCAAAAGGTATTTTGGGTTCCATGGTTATAATCTGAACCTCTACGGTTGCCGGTATAACAGGCAAACTGTCTTTGGGAATTTGGTTGTAAAACTTCCTTACGTCGGAAGGCGTCAGTTTTATATCGCCCACTAATCCGCGTTGCATCTGTTGGATAATCTGCTGTTCGCGCACCATCTCTTTCCGCTCTTCTTTAAGCTGCGAATATTTTTTGTTGAAATATTCTTCCATCTTTTCTTTGGAGCCAAATTGATTCACCGCCCAATTCATCCATTGCTCTACGTTTTGAAGCACTTGCGTTTCGCTCGCATCCACACTGTCAATCTTCGCCTGGTTCAAATACAATTTCTGAATCGCTATTTGTTCCGGTATAACGCAATAAGGGTCTCCTTCCATGCGTTGGCCTTCATTTTGCATATATAAGCGTTGTGTTTCTATGTCTGAACGCAATATCGCATCATCGCCCACTACCCATACAATCTCGTCGATTACATTGTCTTGGGCAATCATACAAAGCGGGCAACAAACAAGCACAAATAATACATAAAACTTTTTCATCACATTTACTTCATTCGTTATTAATTTCTTGTGATTCTTTTCCGAAAACGACGTCTCCCCCTTTAATGGCGTCATTATACAATTCGTTTTCGAAGTCCCTCAAAAATTCCATTTTCCGCTGGTTGATCAACATCTCTATAATCTGCGCTTCCGCATACTCATAAGGCGCCACATTACCGGCAGGAATATACTCTTTAATATTTAACAAATAACAAAAACTGCTATCGGTTACTTCTACCGTTTTATTATTCCTTAGGAACTGGCTGGTATTTGATATCCGGACAGGGATATTACTCATCACCTCGTCGAAATCAATCCACCTGTCGTAAAAGTAATCATAAATAGTAGCATTTTGCACGCTATACTTCTCTATTTTCTCCAGCGACCCTTCCGAACTCGATTTATACCAGGTTTTTACATCCGATAAGCTGGGCGCGTCGACCGGTATTTTAAGAAATAACCCTTTTATTAAGCTTTTATCTAAAACAAACTTATTCTGATTTTCGTCATAATAATTGAGTTTATCGCTTTCCCTTATATTAGCAGAAAGCCTCTCCCATATCAGTTTTTCCTGATACCGGTACCGGTAAAGCGAATAACGGTAATCATCTACTAATTTCTCTATCTCTTCTTTCTCATTTCCTAAATTACGTAAGGCCACATTATATACCAAAGCGTCCTTGATCCATTTCTTCACGTAATTTTCAGCGAGAAGTAAACTGTCGGCGGAAGGCGTCCCCCGGGGAATTAATGATGATATTTCAGTACGGTAAAGAACCCGGTCTTTCACTGACACTATAATATCGGCGTCGTCAACCGTTCGTGTATTCCTGCACGAACAATACAAAAATAGGAATATAAAAAAGATGAAGCTGGTTCTCATCCTTACTTCTTAATTATTTTTTAGTTTTTTCAACAATTTCCGGTTTATTTTCACAGGATACTTTTCATTTAGTTCCTTGATCCAATTTTTTTCTAAGGCTGCTTGTTCTTCAGCAGGATGGCTCCAAACCTTTAGATTGCTAATTTCAAACAATAACATTCCATCCCGGTATTCCCGGATCAGATGAGGAATTTCAGGATGTTTTGCTTCCATATTCTTCTTTTCCAGCGTTGTTACGATATCCCTGACAAAAAGGGCGTACACCTCTTTCATAAAATCGCCGGCATAAGGCTTTACCGAATAAGGGAAACGGTTCATGTAATAGGCGAACTCTGCCTGAGGAAAATCTATTCCATCAATAATGGCTAATGTTCGCTTCATATCTATTGCTTTATCAAAAAACTCGTTACTGCCCGGGAAGTAGTCTTCCGCCAGTTTCTCCAGTTCGGCATAGGCTTCCGGATAAAACGTATACGTATACTCTTTTTTCAAACGCTCGTCGAAAGCGTTGAATAAATCAAAATTACGGTCGTCGCGCTGTATAATTGCCCGCATCTCATCCTTTTCATTTTCAAACGATGGATTGGGAATTATTTCCGTTAATTTGAACAGGTGCCAGCCATGTTCCGTCATATAAGGTTTCGACACTTCGCCCGGGGTTGATAAAGAATAAACAATTTCTTCCAGAGGCTTTGTTAATTCTCCGGGTTTTATGGGAGGCAACACGCCATCGCTGTTGCTTTTATCGGAAGAGTATCTTTGGGCTAATACTGAAAAGTCTTCTCCGGCTAATGCTTTCTGGTATATTTCTTCCGCTAATTTCCCTGTTTCTTCTTTTGTACGGGGCGTCGAATCATTTTCAAAAGCAAGACCGATATAAAGCGCACGGCGTACTTCCGGGTATTTTTTCCTGTCTTTTATTTTAATCAAATGATAACCTTCTGCCGAACGTATGGGCAAAGACGCTTCGCCCACCTTCATTGAATAGGCTTTATCTTCAAAAACTTTTGATTTCTGAAATATCCGGAAGCAGGGTATATCTTCATAAATTACCTGCGGGCAAACGTTAGTCGTATCGTTGCTATTACGGCAATTCCGGTATTCTTCATACAGTCCTTTTCCAACCCGGTCAAAATCTTCGCCGTTTTTAATTCGTTCATAAATCCGCATGGCTTGTTTATAGGGTTCAACGGTATCTTTAGCCAAGTATTTGGGGATAGGAACCGGAATTACGATCTGGCTTAACGCTATATATTCTTCCGCTCTGTCGTATAAAGCGCGGATTACCTCTTCTTCTCCTTTGTTATCAAATAAATAACTCGTTCGCAGTTGATCTTCGTAACCGGATAATTCAGTAATGAATAGCCCTGATTTATCAATATCCAAACTCTCGGCTTCGGCTACTTTCAGCTTAAAGTTTTTAAACAGCTCAATATATTCTTTCAACGCTTTCTCATTAGAGAAGTCAACTTCATTGTTCTTCTTAGCGATAAATTCAAACTCTGCGAGTGAGACTTGTTTGCCTGCAACTGTCATGATAACAGAGTCTTCAGGTAATTGAGCCTTTCCTGCAAGACAAACGGAAACGAATAATAAAATCAGTATTTTCTTCATCAAAAAATGTTTTTCCATATCACATAATTATATTACAAAACATCCTTACAAACGGAATGCTCCTTAAAAAAGTATACCGGGCCTGCCTATTTCATTTTTTTTAATAGTGTAATGCGGCGATTTACTGATAAAACGGAACATGTATAGATTGGTTAGTTAGCCATTTCCGAAAGGAACTTGATACGAACCAGGCGTATTTCCTCTTCGGTATAATCGCTGCCCAGTTCTTCTATCGCTTCTTCCAGGTCATCCGTTTCGGAATCTTTAAAATACTCATAGATGTCTTCAATATGGTCTTCATCCATGATGTCGTTCAGGAAATAGTCTATGTTTATACGTGTGCCGGAATAAACGATCGCTTCAATTTCATCCAGCAATTCTGTAAACTCCAATCCTTTTGTCAGCGCAATATCATCCAGGGCGACTTTTCTGTCGATGCTCTGGACAATCCAGACTTTGAGTTTGGATTTATTGGCAACTGTCCGGACACGCAAATCTTCGGGGCGCTCTATTTCATTTTCTTCCACATGCTTACGGATTAGCGCAATAAACTCTTCCCCGTACCGTTTGGCTTTTCCGGCTCCTACGCCCGGTATATTTTGCAGTTCCTCCAGCGTAACAGGATAGGTTGTTGCCATCGCTTCTAAAGAAGGATCCTGGAAAATAACGAACGGCGGCACTTCCAGCCGTTTGGAAAGCTTCTTGCGAAGGTCTTTCATCATAGAATAAAGGATAGGGTCTACGGCGCACGTAGCTCCTCCGCGTACAGGCACGTCTTCTTCATCTTCTTCAAATTCATTATCTTTAATAATTTTGAATGATTCGGATTTGTTCATGAATACCTTCCCCTTTTCGGTTATCTTTAACAAACCATAATTTTCAATATCTTTCATCAGGTAGCCTGCAATGAGGGCTTGTCTTATCACTGCATTCCAGGTCTTTTCATCTTCGTCCTGGCCCGATCCGAAAACCTCCAGCCCGTTGTGTTTATACGATTGGATTTCGGACGTTTCGTTACCCAATAAAATATTAATTATGTACTCTGTTTTAAATTTTTCTTTTAGCGTGCTTATTACTTCAAGTACCGCACTCAACAAATCTTTTGCTTCCACTTGCTTTTTAGGATTCAAACAATTATCACAATTCCCACAGTTATCTTCAGTAAATTCTTCTCCAAAATAGTGTAACAACACTTTTCTCCGGCACATGGCCGTTTCGGCATAGGCGGCTGTTTCGAGAAGCAGTTGTTTGCCGATTTCCTGTTCGGCAACAGGTTTTCCCTGCATAAATTTTTCCAGTTTCTGAAGGTCTTTGTATGCATAGAAAGCTATGCATCTCCCCTCTCCGCCGTCACGTCCGGCGCGTCCCGTTTCCTGATAGTAGCCTTCGAGGCTTTTCGGTATGTCGTAATGGATGACATAACGTACGTCCGGCTTGTCAATGCCCATGCCAAAAGCGATTGTCGCCACAATCACGTTGGCTTCTTCCATAAGAAAAGCGTCTTGATTGGCCGTGCGCTGTTGAGACTCCATCCCGGCATGGTAGGATAATGCTTTTATCCCGTTTGCTTTCAGTATGTCGGCAAACTCTTCTACCTTCTTCCGGCTTAAACAATAAACGATGCCCGACTTGCCTTCCTTCGTCCTGATATACTTTATAATCTCCCTGTCTACGTCGTTTCCTTTCTGGCGTATCTCATAATAGAGGTTCTGGCGGTTGAAGGATGATTTAAACACCGTTGCATCAATCATTCCGAGATTCTTCTGGATATCATGTTGCACCTTTGGAGTTGCCGTAGCTGTCAGGGCTATCAGGGAGCGTTTGCCTATTTCATTTATTATCGGGCGGATACGGCGGTATTCCGGGCGGAAATCATGCCCCCATTCCGAAATACAATGCGCTTCGTCCACGGCATAAAACGAAATCTGTATCTGGCGTAAGAAGTCGGCGTTTTCTTCTTTCGTGAGCGATTCGGGCGCTACATATAAAAGTTTGGTTCGTCCGCTTAAAAGGTCTTCTTTTACCTGGTCTATCGCCGATTTATTCAAGGAAGAATTTAAAAAATGCGCAATGCCATCCTCTTCACTGAAATTTCTCATAGCATCTACCTGGTTCTTCATCAAGGCAATTAATGGAGAAATGACGATGGCCGTCCCTTCCATCAAAAGCGAAGGCAACTGGTAGCATAAAGACTTCCCCCCCCCTGTAGGCATTAACACAAAGGTATCATTTCCGGCTAATACGTTTTCAATAATAGCCTTTTGCGTTCCTTTAAAGGTGTCAAACCCAAAGTGCAGTTTCAGTTTTTCAGTTAGATAATCCTTTTTTACCATATTTAAAAAGATAGACTGTATTAAACGCTATGCAATTAACAAACGGTTTCTGTCTGATTTTTCAAATTTATCCTGTGCATAGGCCGGCGTAACATGGAGTTCCTTTTTATTCTGCGAAGGCATGCTGTACATGGCTTCCATCATAATAGCTTCCACAATGGAGCGTAATCCGCGGGCCCCCAGTTTAAATTCCAGCGCTTTGTCTACAATAAATTCAAATACGCCTTCATCAAACGTCAATTTAATCCCATCCATTTCAAACAATTTTACATATTGCTTGATTATTGAATTTCTCGGTTCGGTCAGAATACTCCGGAGCGTTGGCCTGTCCAAAGGGCTCAAATAGGTAAGAATCGGAAGGCGTCCTATAATTTCCGGTATCAACCCAAAAGATTTCAAATCGACAGGCGTAATGTATTGCAATAAATTATTTCTGTCTACTAAGGTAGATTCTTTACTGGCAGCATAACCTACCACGCGCGTATTTAAGCGCTGGGCGATTTTCTTTTCTATCCCGTCGAACGCCCCTCCGCAGATAAACAATATATTTTTGGTATCTACGGCAATCATTTTTTGTTCGGGATGTTTACGTCCTCCCTGGGGAGGTACGTTCACAATTGAACCTTCCAGCAATTTCAGCAAGCCCTGTTGGACTCCCTCTCCGCTTACATCGCGGGTAATAGACGGATTATCGCTTTTACGCGCGATTTTATCTATCTCATCAATAAATACGATACCGCGCTGGGCGGCTCCCACATCATAATCCGCCGCCTGCAGCAAGCGCGTCAGAATACTTTCTATATCTTCTCCCACATATCCCGCTTCCGTCAATACCGTAGCGTCGACGATAGAGAACGGCACCTTTAGCAGTTTGGCAATCGTACGCGCCAATAACGTTTTACCTGTCCCGGTAGCCCCTACCATGATGATATTCGATTTTTCAATCTCCACATCATCTGTAGTTACCTTCTGCAGCAAACGTTTATAATGGTTGTATACAGATACGGAAAGATAGCGTTTGGCGTCATCCTGCCCGATTACATATTGATCTAAAAAAGTTTTTATATCTTCCGGTTTGGGAAGCTCCTTTTGGTTTAACCCGAAAGAACTTCTGTGAGCCGGCATCTGTTCTTGCACTATTTCATACGCTTGCTGTACGCAATCGTCACAGATAGCGCCTGAAATACCGTTTATAAGCATATTTACGTCACGGCTGCTTCTTCCGCAGAAAGTACATGTTTCACCTGATTTTGCCATATGAAAACCTTACTCGTTCCTGTTTTTATTTACGCGTTAATACGTCATCAATCATGCCGTATTCTTTTGCTTCTGTAGAATCTAACCAATAATCGCGGTCTCCGTCTTTTTCAACTTTGTCGTAAGGCTGCCCGGAATGGTTTGCAATGATTGTATAAAGTTCTTTCTTTACTTTAAGTACTTCACGGACTGCAATCTCCATGTCTGAGGCCTGTCCTTGCGTCCCACTCATCGGTTGATGAATCATGACGCGTGAATGAGGCAATGCAAAACGTTTCCCCTTTGTGCCGGCCACCAGCAGCACAGAAGCCATAGAGGCCGCTATACCGGTACAGATAGTAGAAACGTCCGAACCAATGAACTGCATGGTATCATAGATGCCATAACCGGCATAGACAGACCCTCCGGGAGAATTTATATAGATAGATATATCTTTTCCCGGGTCGCTGGAGTCCAGGTATAACAATTGCGCCTGGATTACATTGGCGGTATAGTCATTTACCTGCGTCCCCAGGAAAATGATGCGGTCCATCATCAATCGTGAAAATACATCCATTTGGGCTACATTCAGTTGGCGTTCCTCAATAATCGTCGGAGAAATATAATCGCTGGTTATATTTATGTAGCTGTCCAATGCATTGCTGTTCATACTTAAATGCTTTGTAGCATATTTTCTAAAATCTTCCATTACTAAATCTTAAAAATCTTAATTAGTATTCTGTATTATAAAGACATAAAGAAGGGATTCCCCTCCTTTACGTAAAACCGGATAACAAAGTTATAAATAAATTTCTGAAAGAAACAATTAATTTATAATCCGCAGGTACTTTTTTTGGATAGAAACCCCTTTCTGCCGGTATACCGTTTTTTATTGGGGCTATTTATTGTTTTCTTCTCTAAACAGTTTATTGAGGTCGTCGGAAGAAACTTCTTTAATATCCAAATCGGCTCCATCTTTCAGCCATACCGTTAATTTGTCGTCAGTGGCATGGTCTATTATGTCCCGGCGTGTCTGTTCGTTTTTTAACATCTCTCTCGCATAGTTGTCTAACGATTCTGCAGGAACGGAATACATACCATATTGGGCAAGCTGCGATTGGGCAAAGCGCCTTGCCAATCGCAGGACGTCTTCATCCGTAACCTTAATAGCGTTCTTTTTTACGAGGTCTTTTTTTATCAGTTGGAATTTCAGGTCTTCAATAATCTGGGGATACTCTTCTTCCAGCTTTTCCGCTGTTCTGTTTTCTCCCGAAACCATTAGCTGGCGTTTCAGTATATCATCGGCAAAGTTCATGTTTCCGGCCTTTTCCAGTAATAATTTCCGGGCGTCCAGAAAGAATTTGGCGTCGCTCTGCGGAGTAAATTGCCCGCGGATGGATTCTCTCAGTTTATTTCTGAATTCTTCTTCGGTCGTCACGTTTCCTTCTCCAAATACCTTGTCGAAAAATTCCTGGTCCATTTCGGCTTTCCGGTGATGGGTGATTTCTTTGATTTCAAAAGTAAAATCATTTACAATACTGCCGGCCTCCGATTTATCTGTTTTCAGAAAAGAAGCGATTTCCGCTACGGCTCCGTCATACGCTTTGGCGGGATTGAAGGTAACCGTGCTGTTTTTCCCGGCTCCGATAAACTTATTCCTTTCCTCTTCATCCTTTATATACAGAGGCATCAGAATGGCGTCTTCCACTACCATGCCGCCTTCTTTGGGCGATCCGTCGTCTTCCAATTCCGTGACAACGCCTTTTATCAAGTCCTTTTCTTCTACCGTTTCAGACGTATCGTCCAATATGCCATAATTTTCACGGAAAGACTCTATTTGCTTTTCAAGCATTTCATCATCTACCGTTACCTGATAATACGGCAGCTTATCTTCCTTAGTCCAAACGATATTTACTTCAGGCGCCAGGGCAACGTCAAAATAAAATTCACAATCCCCCCGGGCCTCAAAATCTATTTCAGGCTGTTCTGTTCCGCTGGGTAACGGTTCGCCTAAAATAGCCACGTCATTTTCGCGTATATAGTTAACAATGCTTTCAGGAACGATTTTATTTACTTCGTCGGCCGCTACGGCTTTTCCATACATTTTCCTGATCATTCCCATTGGCGCCATTCCTTTACGGAAACCGTGAATCTCCGCTTTTTGCCGGTAACTGCGTAAACCCTTTTCTACCTGATCTGCATAATCAGCCTTTACCACTTCTACTTTCAGAACGCCGCTTACGGCATCATCACTGCGTTTGAGTGAAATATTCATTCCTGATGATTTATTAAATTGTTAGAATATCAATTTTTAGGCTGCAAAATTAGGTTTAATCTTTTAATCTCACAAATTGTATGGTTAAATAAATGTATAGATGGAAAAACACTGTAGTTAAAAACTCAACCCAATAACATAGAGACTATACCCCTTCTTTGTGTTGCCTGCAAAATCAGGCGGAAGCCATATGTTCTTTCAGCCAGGTGCGACCAAAACCGGCGACTCGTTCGTGCGTGGCCGCCAACTCGCCGTCGATGAAGACCTTAACCGGCGTGCGCGTATAGATTACCCGGCTACGCTTGCCTGTATGGATATAGGGGACAGAGTAATAATGCCTGTCCCGGGCAAGTAACTTTCAGTTTGATATTGAAATGTTAGATGTCAAAAGTGGGTGGATGTGCTCTGGAATATGCACATACTAATCAATTTTAATTTCACAAATTATTTTTAATTGACTACAGGGCAACCGCACCAAATTTTCAAGAGTGTTGAATTCCCCTGTTAAACGATACTTTTTCGCCTTTCCTTTCAGCTTTCAGATTTGTTGCAACCGATTGGTTTACAGAATGAAATTCTGAAAGGAGACGCAGGAAGACCTTTCAGTTTCCTTACAGCCGGAGCCGGAAGAGAGAGATTTATTCCCCAAAAAAGCATTATAGTGTGTTGAGTAAACCATTATAATGTCTTTAGTAAACCATTATATACTCTCTGTCAAACCATTATAATGGTCTGTTGAAGGCGTCACAGCGTTTTTTTTAACTCTTCGCAATGCTTCATCAGAGTCTTCCCAATGGTTTACCAAAGGCGTCGCAACGGTTTTCTAAAGGCATCGTAATAGTTTGGAAAATAGGGCATAATGTTTTTCCCCTTTTTGCCGGCCCTGTATTTTTTTTCTGAAAGAAGGTACTGAAAGGTCTTCTTTCAGCCATAGCCGTTCATACGCAAGTATTTATAAACCGGCTGGAAGCTGAAAGATAGCGCCAGACAAGTCTGTGTAATGGGTTAAAGTAGAAGCAGGCAAAGACAACATAGATTATTTTGGC
Source organism: Tannerellaceae bacterium (assembly GCA_031288515.1). Lineage (GTDB taxonomy): Bacteria > Bacteroidota > Bacteroidia > Bacteroidales > Tannerellaceae > DFXE01. The sequence goes on along the minus strand of JAITRG010000138.1, from coordinate 6,936 downwards.
GCGGTTGCCCTGTTTCGTTTTCCTTTATGTTCCGCCATTTAACAGGCAGAGATATGGAAACACGAATGATTGAAGGAAAAACTTCCGAAAAGTTAAAAACGTGTATCAGCGATCTATTGGCACAAATCGACACATTAAGGGATATAGCTGTAATAGAAGGAGTAAGCATAAAAAGTTAATATAATGCCTTCGGTAAACCATTATCGTGGTTTGTTGAAAGCGTTATAGCGCTTTGTCCAAGACACGATAATGGTTTACTCAAGGCATTATAGCGCTTTTTTTGACAGTTACGGGGGCTTACCGTATGTACCGTCGTTCGCCGTCATTGAGCGTCATTCGCCGCCGTTCGCCGTCATTGAGGGGCAAACGGCTTTTTGGCGGCTGTACATTTGTGCCGTCAAAGGAATGTCTACGAAAGACGAAGCGAATGCGAGCAGGATTAAAAAGGCGCGGATCATCTTCTCGCCGGGAGCCGTTTTGCGTGGTATGCGGCAAAACGGCTCGTTCGAGGCGCTGGACGTACTTTCGTAAAAAAAACGCCAAAAGTAAAGGAGTTTTATCAAAAGTAATTATCTTTAAGCCCATTTTTAAGAATACGATTATGAAGTTAAAAGGAATACATGCCGGGCGTCCGGCCTTTTTTCAGTTGGCATTACTGTTAGGTTTTTCTCTGGCCGGCATTTTACTTGCCAGCGTTGTCTCGCTTCTTGTCGATCCGACAGGCGGTAATACGCAAGATCTGGGGATACTGCGGTTTATCCAGGTCGTATCGACCATCTGTATGTTTCTGGCGCCTGCCGTACTCGTTGCCCTGCTGTGCAGCAAAGAACCGGCGGAATACCTTTCCGTCAAACCGTTTCCCGATATAAAGACAGCGTTGCTTACGTTTGCCGGCGTGCTTTTGCTGTTGCCTGCCATTACATTAGCCGGCATTTTAAATAAAGAGATACCCTCCCCCCCGTTTATGGAGCCGTTTGAAGAAGAAGCCGAACGGATCATGGCCCTTTTCTTATCCGATACCGGCATACTGGCCGTTCTCCTTAATCTGTTTGTTATCGCCGTTATGGCAGCCATAACGGAAGAGTTCTTTTTCCGGGGCGTTTTGCAGCGAATCGCAGGGAGATGGATCAAAAACCACCATATCGTTATCTGGAGCGTAGCTCTTATATTCAGCATTGTCCATATGCAGCTTTCAGGGTTGATACCCCGCCTGTTATTAGGCGCCTGGTTAGGGTATCTGTTATACTGGAGCAGAAACATATGGGTCCCGGTATTGGCGCATTTCTGCAATAATGCGCTGTCTGTTATAGGAATGACGAGTAGCGACCTGAAGGAAAACGTTTATGTATCGGGAGAAATCCCGGAATCGGAAATGCCGGGCTTCGTCATTGTAGCAATCATTACGTTTATCCTTTTTTGTTACGCTATGTACCGTTTGCGGGAACGTTTCAGGGAACGTTTGCAGGAACGTTTAGACGTTTAGACGTTTAGGAATTTAGACGTTTAGAAATTTTTCTTCCTCAGTTGGAAGTCTTTGCCTAAGTATTTCTCGCGTACGATTTCATTGGCGGCCAGTTCTTCCGCCGTTCCCTGGAACAATACTTTTCCTTCGAACAGCAGATAAGCCCTGTCTGTAATACTCAATGTTTCGTATACATTGTGGTCTGTAATCAATATGCCGATGTTTTTATGCTTCAGTTTTGCTACGATAGCCTGAATATCCTGTACGGCAATGGGGTCTACGCCGGCAAAAGGCTCGTCGAGCATGATGAACTTCGGGTCGATAGCCAGGCAGCGGGCTATTTCCGCCCGGCGCCGTTCGCCGCCCGACAGTTGGTCGCCCAAGTTCTTCCGTACTTTAGACAAGCCAAACTCGGCAATCAGGCTTTCCAGTTTCTCTTTCTGGTAATCGTCCGGCTGGTTAGTCATTTCAAGTACCGAACGGATATTATCCTCCACTGTCATCTTCCGGAAGATAGACGCTTCCTGCGCAAGATAGCCAATCCCGTTACGCGCCCGCCTGTATACGGGAAATCTGGTTATTTCCTCTTCATTCAGGAATATCTTTCCTTCGTTCGGAGTCACTAATCCTACCGTCATATAAAAAGTAGTTGTTTTTCCCGCGCCATTCGGGCCCAGCAAACCCACTATCTCACCTTGTTCTACGTAGATAGAAACATGGTTTACAACCGTACGTGTTCTGTATTTCTTTACTAAATCCTCCGTACGGAGCACCATCTGTTGTTTGTTGGCCATAACCTGTCCTTGAATTTGGCACAAAGAAACGGAATTATTTCTGTATACCCGTAAACGGCGGGGGAAGAATGTTTGACATTTTAATAATAAAATCAAAAATCGCTCAAATAATAAAGATTTATCTTCTGATATTTATATCTTTGCAGCCATAGTTTTACCAATAACTCAGATATGGGACTTTTTAAATTCGGGAAACATCATTCACAAACGTCATCAGATACAAAGAAAGAGCTTGAAACGGAAGGGCCTTTAAACATCATCATCGAAACGCCTGTTATGCCTCCCATACAAAAGGAAATATCCGATCCGTTACCCCCCCCGCCTCCTGAAAAGAAAAAAGAAAAAAAAGAGGAAGAGGATATAGCGGACTTCTTTACCGTTAATATATACGACATTTTTAAATATAACCCGGAATCCGCAGGAAAAGGGAAAGGCGCTAACGGCCATCCGGCGGAACTATTTGAGCTGGAACTTCCCGAACTGGAACTGTCTGCTTTCTTCAAAGTTGAAATTCTCCGCTATGAAAATCAACGGTATGATTTGGTTTTCGCCAGTAATACAAATGAAATCGGCGACCGGTTGAAGAAATTTATCGATTTCTCCTGCAAAGCGTTCGGCCCCGATTTTATGCGGAAAGGGAGCTTTAACGCCAATGACTTGCGCGACGTGCCCCTTGGCGTATTCTCCCGCATCTGGTACGGCAAAGCGCGCATGGAAAACACATCTTTCACCCTGACCCTGACCCTGTACGGCATAACTCCGGGGGAACAGGTTACGCCGTATTGATTTTGCTTAGCGCTTCCTGAAATTCGGAGATAATGTCGTCTATGTTTTCGAGGCCGGCAGATATTCTTACAAGGCCTTTTGATATGTTTGCTTTTTTCAGTTCTTCATCTGTAAATGAACGGTGGGAAGTCTTTGCCGGATATGACGTTGTGGTAGATACTCCGCCCAGGCTGGGCACAAACTTGATTGTTTTCAACTGCCTGAACAGTGAATAAACGGCTTTCTCTCCTCCCGCAAGCTCGATACTTACCATTCCCCCGAACAAATCGTTTTGAAAATTCCGCAGAGCAATGGCTTTCGTAGCGGACGATTCAAGTCCGGGATAATATACGGCAGACACGGAAGGAAGGCTTTCAAGATAGCGGGCCAGTTCCATTGCGTTTTGAGAGTGCTGCCTCACCCGCAGCTCCAGCGTTCGCAGACTCCGCACGAGCAGCCAGGCGTCGAAAGGGCTTAATGTCGGCCCGTACAGCAGGCTGGCGGAATATACCTTGTCGATCGTTTCTTTGTTTGCAACGATAATGCCTGCCGTAACGTCGCTATGGCCGCACAGATATTTCGTAGCGCTGTACACCACGACGTCTGCGCCCAGTACCAGGGGCTGGCATATCACAGGGGTGGCGAAGGTGTTGTCTACAATCAGCTTTGCGTGGCGGGAACGGGTTATCTGTGCGATCTTTTGTAAATCCACGGCTTCCATGACAGGATTCGAGATCGTTTCTACGTAAACGACTTTTGTGTTTGCTTTGAAATAAGGCGTAATATCATCGTTTACGACGTCTACGAAGCTGACCTCTACGCCAAACCTTACCAGCTCCGTTTTAAGAAACTGATAACTGCCCCCGTAAAGTACATGGGCCGCGACGACGTGGTCGCCGGCTTTTACCTGGGAAATCAGGCTAAGAGCGATGGCGGCCATCCCGGAAGAACAGGCCAGCGCGCGTTCTCCCTCTTCGATGTTTGCCATTATCTCCGACAGGGCGTCGTGTACGGGGTTGCCGTTCCTTGTGTAGATATAGCCGCTGGCTTCGCCTTCATAGACGGCGTCGAGGGATTCTGCGTCGTCGAACGAGAATACGGAAGTCATTACAATCGGTATGCTCTTGCTCCTTGATACGGATTCGGCATACGTTTCTCCCAGGTGGATGAGTTTAGAGGCAAAATGTTTCTTTTTCATTTTTTTGTTCCATGATTACGAATATGTATCCAGTCGGCATATTCTTCCGGATTTGCCAGGCTGTTTTTTTCTTTCAGGTTTTTTTCCTTCAGGTATTTTCCCTTATTCATTCCATACAGGCTGCGGTCTTCTCCCACGGGGCAGACTTTAATACATACTCCGCATGGATAGCTGTATTTTGATTTTAATTCCGCATGGTATTCCGCACATTTCCGTTTGTCCATCTCTGCAATCAGGCTCCCGGCAGAGGTGAAAGCCGATGTGGGGCAGCATCTTTTGCACAGCAGGCATTTTATGCATAAGTCTTTCTCGCATACGGCGTCCGGCTCTATTTCGGCGTCGGTAAAAACCGATACGAGCCGTACGCGCGGTCCATACTCCCTGGTGAGCAGGGTATGGTTATAGCCTATTGTTCCAAGCCCGGCATATTTCCCGGCAAAGACGTGAGAGAATGCCGCCTGGGGCTTGTCGATCAAGACGGATATGTCTCCGTAGCCGTCGCGCGGGAAAAATACGGCCCGGAAACCCTTATTGTTGAGGTGAAGCGCTAATTTGCAGGCCATCTCGTCCAGCAACCTGTTGAGGGTAGCATATAATTCGGAATAAACGATGGAGGGCGTGGTATCCAGCATGGGAATGAAGACGGGCAGAGCCAGCACGATGACAGTCCTGGTGTGCGGAAAGACGTGCTGGGGGAAATAAGACGCAGGCATTTCATTGTATTCGGCCCACCGCTCTGCCGGCGCAAAACCGACAAGGCGGGCGCCATACGACCCGGCTTTGGCGACAAGCTGTTTTTTCAGAGTTATGCCTGCGCGTTTACCTGCCATGCGGTTATCTGCCATGCCGTTTACCAGCCTTTTACGGCCCCTCCCTTAAATACCTCGGCGGCTACCTTTGCTACTTCGTCCGACTGATATGCCCGGACAAACTTCTTCACCTTTTCTTCCTCTTTATTCTCTTCCCGGGTAACAATCAGGTTGACGTAGGGAGAATCTTCGTCTTCGGCAAATACGCCGTCCTGAAGCAGCAGTCCGGCCTGTCCTGCAAAATTGTTGTTGATGATGGAAAGCGTAACCTTTGCGTCGTCCAGTACTCTTGTGAGCTGCGGCGCTTCGAGTTCCAGTATTTCCAGCTTTCTCGGGTTTTCAATAATGTCCGGCAGCCGGGGCGCCGCTACTCCGTCCCGCAGTTTTATCAGTCCGGCTTTCTGCAGCAACAGCAACGCTCTGCTGCTGTTGGCAAAATCGTTAGGTATCACGACTACGCTTCCCTCTTTCAATTCGTCTGCCGTTTTTATCTTCCTCGAATAGGCGGCCATCGGATAAATAAACGTGTTGCCCGCAATGGCAAACCGATACCCGCGGCGCAGTACCTGTTCGTCGAGAAAAGGCCGGGTCTGGAAAACATTGGCGTCTATATCGCCCTGTTCCAGCGACGTGTTGGGCATGATGTAGTCGTTAAACTGAATCAGCTCTACTTCGAGCCCGTATTTTTCTCCGGCTACTTTCCGGGCCGCTTCCGCAATTACATATTCAGGACCGGCAGCTACTCCGACTTTGATATGGTTCGGGTCGTCGCCTTTCCGGTTTCCGCACGATACCGGCAGTAGCGCAAGAATTGATGCGACAGTGATGCAAGCTATTATCTTCATATTTTTATGGAACGCTTTCAATGGCAAAGTTATACAATTTCCCTTTAACGGCAAATACCATGTTTATGGTATTCTCCCATCCCGGCGTTTCACATCAGACCACCCGACATGGGAACCCAGCCTCCGGGAATTTCCGGCAGTCAATTGTTCGTGCGTATTGTTTTTCCGGGAATATTTGGCAGTCAATTGTTCGGAGATATTGTTTTTCCGGGAATATTTGGCAGTCAATTGTTCAGAGATATTGTTTTTCCGGGAATATTTGGCAGTCAATTGTTCAGAGATATTGTTTTTCCGGGAATATTTGGCAGTTAATTGTTCGTGCGTATTGTTTTTCCGGGAATATTTGGCAGTTAATTGTTCGTGCGTATTGTTTTTCCGGGAATATTTGGCAGTCAATTGTTCAGAGATATTGGTCGCCGACAGTTGTGGGGAGCCAATTGTTTGGGGAAAATTGGTCGCCGACAGTTGTGGGGAGCCAATTGTTTGGGGAAAATTGGTCGCCGACAGTTGTGGGGAGCCAATTGTTTGGGGAAAATTAGTCGCCGACAACTGTGGGGAACCAATTGTTTGGAAAAATTGGTCGCCGACAGTTGTGGGGAGCCAATTGTTTGGAAAAATTGGTCGCCGACAACTGTGGGGAGCCAATTGTTTGGGGAAAATTAGTCGCCGACAGTTGTGGGGAGCCAATTGTTTGGGGAAAATTGGTCGCCAACAGTTGTGGGGAGCCAATTGTTTGGGGAAAATTGGTCGCCGACAGTTGTGGAGAATTAAATCGCCCGGGGATATTGGTCGCTTACAGTTGTGGGGAATTAAATCGCCCGGAGATATTAGTCGCCTACAGTTGTGGGGAACCAATCGCCCGGAGATATTGGTCGCGAACAGTTGCAGGGAATTAAATCGCCCGGAGATATTGGTCGCGAACAGTTGCAGGGAATCCAATCGCCCGGAGATATTAGTCGCCTACAGTTGTGGGGAACCAATCGCCCGAAGATATTGGTCGCTTACAGTTGCAGGGAATTAAATCGCCCGGAGATATTGGTCGCGAACAGTTGCAGGGAATCCA
>JAITRG010000079.1 GCA_031288515.1 Tannerellaceae bacterium | reverse complement strand
TTTACCGCTTTGAAATGTCTTGCTGACATCCAATGCATGAATACTACCTGAGTAGTTACAATACTTTTTTGATGCTGACCTATACCCAAAAATCTTTCTGGGAAATTTATCGAAAATCCTCGCCGTTTGGAGACAACAATTACAATCCGGGACTTACTTTTGTGAAGCCTGTTATATACAAAAATCAGTTGCGGGGCGTTGCAGGCATTTCATTTGAACACGAATCGAACGGCAAGGACAGCGTCGAATCGCGCAGTTGGGACTATCTGGCATTGTCGGGAGTTTATTTTTTCAACGCCTCTTTTTCCATTCAGGCAAAAGTGTGGGCAGGAATTTTGAGTCAGCCCGACAAAGACTACGGCGGTGGCGGAAATCCCGACTTGTACGAATATCGCGGATATGGATTAATTGCATTAAATTACAGGAGTTTGAAGGATAAATTTCGAGCGGCGGCCATCATCAATCCCCGTACAAAATTCGGCAACGTCAACATACAATTGGAAGTGAATTTGAAATTAAACCCCAAGGCCAATCAATATTTCTTCGTGCAATGGTATAACGGATACGGCGAAAGCCTGCTGGAATATAACCGCTACACCTCCATGATACGGGCGGGAATTTGTATTAAACCTCCTTTACGAGATTTTTATTAGTGAAAAGCGCTGAAATAAGCAAACACAGGCGAAAAGGTCAGCGATTCAGCGATTAAAAAATCCTTTGCGTCCATTTCTTCTGTTTAAGATTGAAGGCAAACTCTCCCTGTATCGGTCAGTTTATAACTGCCCGACAATTAAAAGGTCTCTCATGTGTATACTGCACTTTTTCACCTTTCCTTTCAGCTTTCAGATTTGTTGCAAATAATTGGTTTACAGGAGAAAATACTGAAAAAAGACCGTTCAGATTCCTTTCAGGGAAGCCGGAAGAGAGGGATTTATTCCAAAAAAAATCATTATACAGTCTTCAGTAAACCATTATAATGCCTTTACCAAACCATAATAATGGTCTGTTGAAGGCGTCATAGCGCTTTTTTTAGTCTTCGCAATGCTTCATCAGAGTTTTCTCAATGGTTTACCAAAAGCATCGTAATGGTGTTCTAAAAGTATCGTAATGATATTCTAAAGGCATCGTAATGGTATTCTAAAGACATCGTAATGGTTTGGAAAAGAGGACGCAATGATCCTCCCCTTTTTTTACCGGCTCTGTATTTTTTTTTCTGAAAGAAGGATGAAAGGTCTTCTTTCAGCCATAGCTGTTCATACGCAAGTACTTATAAACCGGCTGGAAGCTGAAAGATAGCGCCAAACAAGCCTGTGTTGCAGGGGGGCGTTCCGTTGCATGGTTTAACTGAACGGAATTGCGTTCTGATGTTATTCAGATGCAAGCGGCAGGGAGGGCTGCCGTAATTACGGCCGGATTCTTCCATTTTGCTGTAAATTAATTGTTTAATAATCTATTCTTCTTCTTTTATGTGTGCCTGTATGAAAAAAATGCGGAAGAGAATTTCTTATTTCCTCCCGTAACGAATTTTATCTTTTCCGTGACTGTTTTTATTTCACCTGTAAAAATAGTCATTTTACGTGTTTTCATCTTCATTTCATGATTTTTCATTACTGCTGATGCGTTAAATATTTAAAATTCATTAATAGCAATGATTTATATTTTTAATTCAGTTATTATTATATAGTTAGACCTTTGCAAAATTTTAAATTATTGTTTTTTAATTCAAATCGAAAAACAAAATAGTGTTTATATTTATTTGTGTATCAATTAATTACAATAAAATTTAAAAAATTATCGCACCACCACTAATTTTTCATCTTCATCTTATGTGTTTTCATTCTCATTTTATGTGTTTCCATCTTTCCCGTAGAAATTTTCTTTTTCCGGGAAAAAAGGAAGTCGCAGGTTTGGAGAGGCATCGCCGGGGGAGAGGGGCAAAAGGATACGGGAGACGGTCGGCGCCAAACTATTCCGCGCGCAGTATAGCTTCGAGTGCAGAAGAGGGCTAAAGAAAGGGAGACGGTCGGCGCCAAACCATTCTGCGCGCAGTATAGCTTCGAATGCGGAACAGGGCTAAAGAAAGGGAGGCGGTCGGCTTTCTTATCAGGCCGGCATATAAATCGCGGATTTTTCAGGTGAGTTTTTCCGGTAAATGTTTTGACATTTTTATTCATCTGTGTGATAACTCAATTTTTATCATGTATCTTTATCGCCGTTTTGATAAGTAGCAAACGGTATGAGCAGTTATTTTATCTTATGTATCATCGCCGCTTATTTTGGCGTATTGCTGTTAATATCCTGTTTCACCGGAAGAAAAAACAGCGGGAATAATGCATTCTTTTTAGGTAATCGCCAGTCTCCCTGGTTTATCGTATCGATTGGGATGATCGGGACGTCTCTTTCGGGCGTCACTTTCGTTTCGGTTCCGGGGATGGTGCGCAGTATCGATATGACGTATATGCAGACCGTTTTCGGGTTTTTCTTTGGTTATATCCTGATTGCAAACGTATTGCTTCCGCTCTATTATAAATTACGGCTCACCTCTATCTATTCATATCTTGAAACACGTATCGGGAGGAGAAGTTACAAAACCGGCGCTTCCTTTTTTCTGCTTTCCAAAATAGTAGGCGCTGCTGCACGGCTCTATCTGGTAACGCTCATTCTTCAAACCTACGTTTTCGGCGCCTGGAATATTCCTTTCTGGGTAACAACGGTTTTAAGTATCGCATTAGTGTGGCTGTATACCTTTCGCAGCGGCGTTAAAACGATTATATGGACAGATACGTTACAAGCCATCTGCCTGATTGCCATGCTGGTCGTTATTATCTGGCAAGTAAAAGGCGCTATGGGGCTTTCTTTTAACGGCATGGTACAAACGCTGGCAGACAGCCCGCATTTCCGTATTTTCGAATTTAGCGACTGGCACAGTACGCAGCATTTTGTCAAGCAGTTTTTCAGCGGAATATTTATCACCATTGTTATGACCGGGCTGGATCAGGATATGATGCAAAAGAATTTATCCTGCAAAAGTTTAAAGGATGCGCAAAAGAATATGTATACCTATGGATTTGCTTTTACGCCGGTTAATTTCCTGTTTCTTTCTTTAGGGGCCTTGCTTCTTACCTTTGCCGCCCGGCAAAACATTTCATTGCCTGCTTTAAATGACGACGTCCTGCCTATGTTCTGCACGTCCGGCATACTGGGAAATTCTATCCTGATATTCTTTACCGTCGGCATTATTGCTGCGGCATTCAGCAGCGCCGATTCGGCATTAACGGCGCTTACCACCTCTTTTTGCGTTGACATTCTGGGCGTTGAAAAGAAAGAGGCGGAAAAGGCCAAACGCATCCGGCTCAACGTACATTTAATGATATCTGTCTTATTTGTCGTCATCATATTAATTTTCAAAGCGCTTAACAGCCGGAGCGTTATCGACGCCATTTATATGATCGCATCTTATACATATGGCCCGTTGCTGGGATTATTCCTGTTCGGGCTTTTCACCAGAAGGAACCCCCGCGACAAATATGTACCTTATATATGTATCGTTTCGCCGCTGATTTGTTTCGCTGTCGATTACGTAATACGGCAGTACGCCGGATATGTTTTCAGCTATGAAATGTTAATGATTAATGGCGGCATTACGTTTGCGGGGTTGTGGTTAAACAGCAGTAATGAGAGTAAACAATATGGAAATCAAAAGCGCTGAATTTGTTATCAGCAATACGGACGTAAAAAGGTGTCCCGAAGGGAATATACCGGAATATGCTTTTACCGGGCGAAGCAATGTCGGCAAATCGTCGTTAATTAATATGCTGACAAACAAAAAGGGATTGGCTCTAACTTCCCAGCGTCCGGGTAAGACGCAATTGATCAATCACTTTATCATCGATCAGGAGTGGTATCTGGTAGACTTGCCCGGATACGGGTATGCGCAACGGGGAAAGGAAGGAAAAGAAAAAATCCGCCATATTATAGAAGACTATATTCTGGAGCGCGAACAGCTTACCAATCTTTTTGTATTGCTTGACTGCCGCCATGCCCCGCAAAAGATTGACCTGGAATTTATGGAATGGTTAGGCGAAAATGATATTCCCTTTTCTATCATATTCACTAAAACAGATAAGGTGGGGAAAGGGCGGCTACAGGAAAACCTGAAAGTATACCAGAGCAAATTACTGGAAACATGGGAGGAACTTCCCCCCATATTTGTTTCGTCGGCCGAAAAGAAAGAAGGAAAAGAGGCCATACTGTCGTATATCGAAGACATAAATCTTCGGCTCGCTTCCTCTTAATATTTCACCCATTTAATTATTTCTTTTATATCCGGCTTTTTACCATACATAAGGATACCTACACGATAAATCCTGGCCGAAAGCCAGGTAATTGCCATAGCCGTGGCAAGCAGGAGGGCTACCGACACAAGCAGTTCCCATACAGGTACGTCATAAGGCAGGCGCACCATCATCACGACCGGAGAAGTGAAGGGTATCATGGAACACCAGAAAGCCAGAGGCCCGTCGGGATTGTCCATACTGTATATACCGGCATACACGGCAAAAACCATAAACACCATAACCGGCGCAATAAACTGGTTCGAATCTTCCTGCTGATTGATAGCCGAGCCTATAGCCGCAAAAATAGCGGCATATAATAAATATCCTCCGATGAAATAAAGAATGAAGAAAACCCCGATTTCAACAAAGTTAATCGAATTAATAATTCCCAGCCATTCGTTTACCTCCTGCATGGCAGCCATATCCACGCCGGATTGCATCAGCATACCGCCCGGCGCCATTGACATGCCCTGCTGTACAGCCGGAATATCTGCCGCCCCGCCTCCCAGCAGGAAGGTTCCTCCCATTATTAAAGCAGACGTCATTATCCCCCAGAGAAACAGTTGGGTGAGCCCGACAAAGGCGATACCGATGATTTTCCCCATCATCAAGTCAAAAGGGCGTACCGAAGAAATCATCAGTTCAACGATCCGGTTCGTTTTTTCTTCCATTACTCCTTGCATCACCATCGATCCATAGGCAACAATAAACACATAAACAATAATGGTAAATATCATACCAATCATAGAGGCTACCATGGCAGACGAGGTATTTTCGCTTCCATCGGCGCCCCACTTAATGGTTTGCACACTGAGATTGACCTTGCTTTCATTTATGATCTCCCGCAGGTTTGGAATATTGAACGACGCAAGTTTTTCTTCCTCCAGCGCTCTTTCCAGCGTTTGGTTTACAAGGCGGCTTAGCTCTCCGGGAATCTGTTTTTCGGAATAAAGGGCAGCCGCTTCCGGATTTTGGAGTAAATCGCCCGTAATATTCAGGAAAGCAGCTATTTCCTTATTCTCACTGTTCCGATAGTCATTCAGTGATTTATCGCTGTTTATAAACCGGAAATTTCCCGTATCTTCAAATAAGGAAGCATATTTGCCTGTCGTATCCATAACGGCTACCGTCTTTACTTCATCGCTTCGGATGGAAGACAGCCACAAAGGCACAAAGACCAGGGCGGCAACCATAAAAGGCATCAGAAACGTAACCAGTAAAAATGATTTTTTACTTACGCGCCTTACATATTCTCTTTTTATAATAATTCCTGTCTTATTCATATTTGTGTAGAATCAGTACCTGAAACGGTGTTAATAAAAATATCATTCATAGAAGGCAATTCTTCGGCAAAAGACATTATTTCATGCGACCCGCTTAACTCTGTTATTATTTCCGAATTATTGACTCCCGGATTTTTCCGTATGCGCATTCTTATTTCGCCGGCTTGAGCCTTCGCGCTCAAAACCGTATAATAATTCGAATCAATGCTGAATATGCCCCCTTCCCAACAAAGCGCCACGTTTAATATATTTGACTTAAAGCGGTTCCGTATTTCATTTACTTCGCCGGAAAGTACTACCTTCGAACGGTCTATTAAAGCTATTTCGTCGCATATTTCTTCTACCGACGCCATATTATGCGTTGAGAAGATGATGGTATGGCCTAAATATTTCAACTCTGCTATTTCCTGCTTTACACGGTCGGCATTAACAGGGTCGAAACCGCTGAATGGTTCGTCAAAGATCAATAATTCCGGTTTATGAATGACCGTGATAATAAATTGTATCTTCTGTTGCATCCCTTTAGAGAGTTCTTCCAGTTTGCGGTTCCACCAGGAGGTGATTTCAAACTTGTCGAACCACTCCGTCAGGCGCTTTTTAGCTTCCGGATACGATAACCCTTTTAAACGCGCCAGATAAATAGCCTGCTCTCCTACCTTCATTTTTTTATACAAGCCCCTTTCTTCGGGCATATATCCGATACGGAAAACATCCTCCGGCCTCGACTCCAAGCCATTAAAACGAATACTTCCGCTATCGGGAGCCGTAATACGATTGATAATACGAAGGAGTGTGGTTTTTCCTGCCCCGTTAGGGCCAAGCAGCCCGAATATTTTTCCCGGCGGTACCTGAATACTTACTTTATCCAGGGCTAAATGCCCGGAAAATTGTTTAACCACATCTTCTGCTTCTAAAAAATACATACGCAGTTTTTATTACATTTTTAATATGATGCGCTCTCCTATTCTTTTGTTAAGCGCCTTCTTTATTTCATTCAGTTCATCCTGTTCTTTCATCAGGGTTACTACCTGCCCCGAATCAGCCGTCTTCTGCAAGTCCTTTATTTTTAAGCCAATCTCATTTATCTGTTTACGGATACAGGCTTCCTTAAAACCAAATACATCATGCAGTATCATCTGATGGAGCGAATCTTCTTCTTTTTTTATCTCCTGGAATTTTGCATGGTATTTACTAAGCTGGTATTTCTCGCTTATCAAATCGGCAGCCAGCCGGCTCACCGACGCATCCCGATGTGCCAGGAAATAACGGGAGGCAACAAAATTATCTTCCCGGCAGGAGGCGTCCGCTTCATCCAGCATCCTCCGGTAAAGCGGGTTTATAAAAGGCATATCGTCTTCTTTGAGTTCGGAACGGATATATTCAGCCACCCGGATGATTACTTTTTCATTAGTTTCTTCATCTTCATATTCATACAATATCCTCTCTCCATACCGTACGACATAACGAAGCAGGGCCAGCTCCAGCCCTTCAAAGGGAGAATGCTCCGGCGGTTTGGCGTCCGGCTGTTTGGCGTCCGGCTGTTTGGCGTCCGTCGGTTGCGGCGCTGCTGCCGGGGCTTTTTCTGTTACCGGGGCTGCCGGCTGTTTTTCATTATTTCGTAAACGTATCTTATTTACTTCATTCAATAAAATCCGTTCGTCAATTTCCATCATCCCGCTACATTCCCTTATATATAAGGTACGCGCAATATTATCCGGGATAATGGCTACCGTACGGATAATATCCGTTATTAATGACGACCGTTTTACCGGGTCGTCGCCTGCCTCATCCAGCAACAGCCGCGTTTTAAAACGGATAAAATCCGTTTCGCTTTCTTTTACAAAATCAATAAACCGGCTCGAATTATGTTTCCGGGCGAATGAATCAGGGTCTTCTCCATCGGGAAGCAATACTACTTTTACATTTAATCCCTCTTCAAGCAATAAATCGATTCCCCTCAGAGCCGCTTTTATACCGGCAGCGTCTCCATCATACAGAACCGTTATATTTTCGGTAAAACGATGAATCAACCGTATCTGCGGTTGCGTCAAAGCAGTGCCCGACGAAGCTACTACATTCTCAATTCCTGCCTGGTGCATGGATATCACATCCGTATATCCTTCTACCAAATAACATTTATCTACCTTTACAATCGCCTGTTTTGCAAAGAAAATGCCATACAGCTCATTACTCTTATGATACACTTCGCTTTCCGGGGAGTTCACATATTTGGCTGTTTTCCCGTCCTTTTTCAGTACACGCCCGCCAAAAGCAACCACTTTCCCGCTCAGGGAATGAACCGGGAACATCACACGCCCGCGGAACCGGTCGCTTGCCGAACCGTTTTCATAGGCTATAACCAATCCTGTCTTCTCCAGAAACTCTTTTCTATAGCCTGCCTGTATAGCCGCTTTATAGAGAGCGTCCCGCTCATCCAGGCTGTACCCTAACTGGAATTTCCTGATAATATCGTCCCTGAAACCTCTCTCCTTAAAATAACGCAACCCGATATTTACCCCCTCTGCATGTTCGTGTAACTGGGTGATAAAATACTTCTGAGCCCAATTATTAACAATCAGCATACTTTCGCGGTCGCTGCGCACTTGCTTCTCTTCATCCGTCAGTTCCCGTTCCTGTATATCGATATGATATTTCTTAGCCAGGAACCGAAGCGCATCAAAATAATCCAGTTGTTCGTGCTTCATAATAAAATGCACGGCTGTCCCTCCTTCTCCGCAAGCAAAGCATTTACAAATATTCTTTGCCGGAGAAACATAAAACGATGGCGACTTATCCTGATGAAAAGGGCATAACCCAACATAATTAACCCCACGCCGGCGCAGGGTAACAAATTCAGACACTACATCTACAATATTCGCAGCATCCAGTATACGATCTATCGTGGGTTGATCTATCATTTAACTTTCAAAATACAAAATACAAAGGCAAAAATAAATAAAAAATAAACGGAATCAAACGGCTATTTCATAAAAGTAAAAAATATATAAAACCTTACGGTAATATAAAATGCGTATATTTGCCTTATTGAATAAAATATACCAGCATGAAATATTTCTTTCTTTCTTTGTCTCTGCTCATCTTCCTGAATTGTAACGGGCAACAGAGCAAAAATACAACTGCCGAAAGGGCTGCATTCCAGATGGTAAGTATTCCAGGTATGATTGTAGAGCATACAGACAGGGCTAACTATCTTGCCAAACATTATTGGGATAATTTCGATTTTGCCGACACGGCTTACATACATCTGCCGCAAATAACCGAACAGGCTTTGGTTGATTACATTGATGTGCTTTTTCTTGTTCCGGACACCGTAGCGTCTGCCGTTATTAAAGATATGCTGCAAAAAGCGGCAGTTGATTCGGGCATGTTTACGTATTTCACGAATCTGTATGAGAAATACTTATACGATCCCAATTCTCCCATGCGTAACGACGAACTGTATATTCCCGTACTTGAGGCGGCGCTCGCTTCTCCGATCGTAACCGAAAAGATACGCCCGGCTCATCTGCTGGAACTGGCACGGAAAAACCGGGTTGGAGAAAAAGCCGCCGATTTCACCTGCACGCTGGCTAATGGTAAAAACGAGACGCTCTATGCGATCCGGTCGGATTACACGCTTCTCTTTTTTTATAATCCGGGTTGCCATACCTGTAAAGAGATCATGGAACAACTGGCGTCTTCGCTGAGCGTCAATTATCTGATGCAGGAAAAAAGGCTAACGATAATAGCCGTTTATCCCGACGAAGACCTGACCGAATGGAACATGTACCTGTCGCAAGTTCCCGGCGAATGGATAAACGCTTACGATAAAGGCGCTAAGATACAAAACGAAGAGATATACGACTTAAAGGCAATCCCCGCTTTGTACCTGTTGGATAAAGACAAAAGAGTGATACTGAAAGATACCACATTCGAACAGGTAGAGAATTACTTCAGGCAAACGAACTGACTGATTCTACCCCCCCTGTTTTCACTAAATATTGTTAATCAACACAATTTTATGCCGCATAATTATGCTGCATAACATAAAATACTTATATTTGCATCGTGTTTTTCATGGTATTAGATTTAAGGTTAGCAATGAAGATTGGTTGTCGTGATGACAACCTTTTCTTTTTATAATTGAAGCGCTAACTCGTCTCCCTCTTATAATTGAAGCGCTAACTCGTCTCCCTCTTTCATTTCAACAGACAATATGCCGTCCGATACCGGTAGCGACAATCGCTTTTGGTTCAACTTCACATCCAGATTCGATGAATTTGCGGGCAATTTGATATTAAATGTACCTGCATGGGGCGTTTTGAGCGACGCTTCCGTTAATTGAGCATTCTCCCAACGGGCCGAAACGATACCGCCGCCAAGCACGCACAAGCCTTCAAAGCTTCCATCTTTCCATGCGGCGGGAAGGGCGGGAAGAAATTCGATAACTCCCGTCTGGCTTTGCAAAAGCATCTCTGCAATACCTGCCGTGGCGCCAAAGTTGCCGTCAATCTGAAACGGGGGATGGGCGCAGAACAGATTGGGATAGCTCCCGCCGCCGTCCCACATAATTCCGGATGAACCGGCGACGGGAGTCAATAAGTCGCCCAACAGCTTAAAGGCATGGTCGCCATCGTGCAGGCGCGCCCAAAAGTTAATCTTCCAGGCCATCGACCAGCCGGTACTCAGGTCGCCACGCGCCTCCAGGGATTTGCGGGCGGCTTCTGCCAGGGCAGGCGTTTTGCTTACGGATATTTCATTTCCCGGATGCAGTCCATACAGGTGCGATACGTGGCGGTGATGCGGTTCTGCCTCTTCAAAAGGTTCCAGCCATTCCATGATACGGCCGTCGGGCGCTATGGTGGTTGGCATTAGTCTGCTTCGTTTGTCGGCGAGTTCTCCGGCAAATCCGGAGTCTATCCCCAGAATGGTTGCGGCTTCTATTGTATTGGCGAATAACTCGCGGAGTATCTGGTTGTCCATCGTAGAGCCTGCGCAGGTATTTACGTTTTTGCCATTCAGCCTGAAGGCGTTTTCGGGCGAGGTGGTGGGGGCGGTTACCAGGCAGGCGCTTCGCGGGTCTTCCACCAGCATATCGACAAAGAAGAGGGCGGCTCCCTTCATTACGGGGTAGACTTTCTGCAGGTAACTTTTATCTAACGTATAGAGATAATGCTGGTACAGGTGGGCGCACAGCCAGGCTGCCGACGTATTGGTGGCTCCCCAGGAAGGGTGTTCGCCGGGGGCTGTAAACTCCCATACGTTTCCCAGGATATGCGTTACCCAGCCACGGGCGTTGTAGAACACTTTGGCTGTCTGTTCGCCGCTGGCGACCTGCTGCTTTGTCCATTCAATCAGGGGCAGGTGGAGTTCGGAGAGGTTTGTTATTTCGGCCGGCCAGAGATTCATCTGCAGATTGATATTCAGGTGATAGTCGCCGTTCCAGGGCGTCTGGATCGTGTTTGCCCACAGGCCCTGCAGGTTGGGAGGCAACAGTCCCGGGCGGGTGGAGGATATCAACAGATAGCGTCCGTACTGGAAATACAGAGCTATCAGAGCCGGGTCGTCCTTATCTTTCCGGAAAGCCTGCAGGCGTTCATTGATGGGGAGGCCGGCTCTTTCCGACCAGCCTAAATCGAGGTTTACGCGGCCGAACATCTTTTGGTATCCGGCGAGGTGTTCCTGCCTTAATGTGGCATAGTCTTTTTGTTCCGAGGCCGTTATTTTAGACATTGCGGCGGCCTCCGCATCTTCTCCGAAATAATCGGTTGCCATGCTTACCAGCAGCAGCGCTTCGGAGGCGCCTGTAATGATAAGAGCTGTGCCGGATTTTTCCATTCTGCCTCCCCGTGGTAAGAGTACGCGGGTGCAGGCTGTGTAGCGGACGCCGTTTCCGTCGGTTCCATTGGTCAGTTGTCCGCGCATGATCAGGTCGTTGCCGCTGGTCGTTATTTCGCAGCGTGCGGGGCGGTTTATGCCTAAGCGGAAGTGGATGGATTCATCGGCGTCGGCTGTCAGGCGGATAACGCCCAGGTCGCCGGCAAAGGAAGTGAACATCTCGCGCCTGTAGCTGACGTTTCCCTTTTTGAACGCAACGGTAGCCGTGGCGTTGTCGAGGCTTAATTCACGGCGGTATGAAGATATGGGGGAAACGACGTCGGAATAGATATAGTCGAGCGTGAGGTTACCCAGTAGCTGGTAGGAGCCGTAGGGGGCGTTTGTCCCGTTTCCCTGGCCGCTGCCTTCACCTTTGCACACGAAGGACTGGTACATCAGTTCCTGGGCTTCGTCGTTGCGTCCCTGGAAGAGCAGGCGCCTTATCGCGGGCAGGGCATAGATGGCGTAGGGGTTGCCGGTATCCTGCCGTCCGCCCGACCACATGGATATTTCGTTGAGTACGATGGTTTCTGTTTCTACGCCTCCGTCGGGCATCATACCGAGGCGGCCGTTGCCTAAGGGGAAGGTTGCTTCCCAGATGGCGGCGGGCGAATCGAAGAAGAAGGCCGCCTGATTACTTTGTTTTTGTTTGGGCAGGGTGCACCCTGTCAGCAGAAGCAGGGTTAACAGCAGATAATTGATTTTCATAATAATGGATATTTATTGTTATACTATTTCTTGAATGTTTATTGTTATGCTATTTCTTATAATGGGTATTTATTGTTATACTATTTCTTTATGATGGGTATTTATTGTTATGCTATTTCTTATGATGAGTGTTTATTGCTATACTATTTCTTATAATGGGTATTTATTGCTATGCTATTTCTTTATGATGGGTATTTATTGTTATGCTATTTCTTATGATGGGTATTTACAGTTATATTATTTCTTATGATGGGTATTTATTGCTATGCTATTTCTTTATAATGGATATTTATTGCTATGCTATTTCTTTATAATGGGTATTTATTGTTATACTATTTCTTATGATGGGTATTTACAGTTATATTATTTCTTATGATGGGTATTTATTGCTATGCTATTTCTTTATAATGGATATTTATTGTTATACTATTTCTTATGATGGGTATTTATTGTTATACTATTTCTTATAATGGATATTTACAGTTTTGCTATTTCTTATAATGGATATTTATTGTTATACTATTTCTTATGATGAGTGTTTATTGTTATACTATTTCTTATGATGGGTATTTATTGTTATGCTATTTCTTATGATGGATATTTATTGTTATACTATTTCTTATAATGGGTATTTACAGTTATATTATTTCTTATGATGGATATTTATTGTTATACTATTTCCTTATAATGGATATTTTTTGTTATACTATTTCTTATAATGGATATTTTTTGTTATACTATTTCTTATGATGGGTATTTATTGTCATACTATTTCTTTATGATGGGTATTTACAGTTATGCTATTTCTTATAATGAGTGTTTACAGTTATACTATTTCTTTATAATGGATATTTATTGTTATGCTATTTCTTATAATGGGTATTTATTGTTATACTATTTCTTATGATGGATATTTATTGCTATACTATTTCTTTATGATGGGTATTTACTGTTTTGCTATTTCTTTTCGGCGGGAAGCGGGTTAGAAACTTTGCATGTCGCACAGTTTTCTGTAATAGCCGTCGAGGAGGAGGAGTTCTTCGTGCTTTCCGCGTTCTACGATTTGGCCTTCGTGCATTACGCATATCTCGCCGGCTCCCCGTATGGTGGAAAGGCGGTGGGCGATTATGATGGTGGTGCGGTTACGCATCAGGTTTTCGAGCGCTTGCTGCACGAGGCGTTCGGACTCGGCGTCGAGGGCCGAGGTTGCTTCGTCGAGTATCAGGATGGGGGGGTTTTTCAGTATGGCGCGGGCTATGCTGATCCGCTGTCGCTGGCCGCCTGAGAGCTTGCCGCCGCGGTCGCCGATATTGGTGTCGTAGCCTTTTTCGGAGGCGATGATGAAGTCGTGCGCGTTGGCGATGCGGGCGGCTTCTTCTACTTCCTGCCGGGCGGCGTTGTCTACGCCGAAGGTTATGTTGTTGAAGAAAGTGTCGTTGAACAGGATGGCCTCCTGGTTTACGTTGCCCATTAATCCGCGGAGGTCGTAGAGGGTAGCGTTTCGTATATCCGTTCCGTCTATGGAGATGCTTCCTTCGTTTACGTCGTAGAAGCGGGGCAGCAGGTCTACCAGCGTGCTTTTGCCGGAGCCAGACTGTCCTACCAGGGCGATTGTCTGTCCTTTGGGGATGACGAGGCATATGCCTTTCAGCACCCAGTCGCCGTTGTACTTAAACCATACGTTGTCGTAGACGATTTGTTTCTCCAGGGCTATTTTTTGCGGCCGGTCGGGGTCTTTGATATTGGTTTCGGCCAGTAATACCTTGTCTATGCGTTCCATGGAGGCGAGGCCTTTCTGGATGGCGTAGGAGGCTCTGCTGAGGTCTTTGGCCGGATTGATGAGGCTGTAGAAGATTACCAGGTAATAGATAAAGGTGGGGGCGTCTATCGTGCCGCCTGCGCCGAGGATGAGGCTTCCGCCGTACCAGAGTACGATGGCTATGGTAAGCGTGCCGAGAAATTCGCTCATCGGGTGGGCTAACTGCTGGCGCATGTATATCTTGCTGGTGGTCTTGCGGAAAGTTTCGGCGCTTTCGCGGAAGCGCTTTCTTATTTTCTTTTCGGCATTGAAGGCTTTGATGATGCGCAGGCCGCTCAGCGTTTCTTCTACCTGGCTCATGAGGTAGCCCCACTGTTCCTGTCCGACGAGGGATTTGCGCTTGAGCGTTTTGCCTACCTTGCCCATGATGTAGCCGGCGAGGGGGAGGAGGATGAAAACGAACAGGGTGAGCCTCCAGCTGATGAGGAACATTCCCACAAGATAGATACCGATAAGGATGGGGTTTTTAAACAGCATATCGAGGGAGCTCATGATGGAGGTTTCTATTTCGTTCACGTCGCCCGATACGCGGGCGATGATGTCGCCTTTGCGTTCTTCGGAGAAGAAGCTGAGGGGGAGAGTGGTGATTTTCTGCATAATCCGGTTTCGGATATCCCTCACCACGCCTGTGCGGATGGGTATCATCGTGAAGAAGGAGAGATACATGGCCGCTACCTTAAAAAAGGTCATGACCACGAGAAAGAGGCCCAGTACGATCAGCGTAAAGGAGGCGCCGCGCGATTCTATCAGGCTGGATACGTACCAGAAGAAGTTGTCTTTCAGCAGTTCCGGCAGCGACTTCCACCATTCCCAGCTGTCTGGCTGCATCTGCCACGGGGTAAAGGCGTATACCCGGTCGCTTATCTTGAAGAGGATGTTCAGTATCGGGATAATCAGCACGAACGAAAAGAGGTTCAGTATAGCCGAGAGTATATTAAATACGACATTCAGTATCAGATACTTTTTGTAAGGCGGGATAAACCTTCGCAGTATGTGGAAGAAATCTTTCATGAGAAGCGCTACGGATTAATTTTAATTACTGGGCGCAAGGTAGGCATTATCGTTTAAAATCCTGTTTAATGCGGCAATAATTCCGTCGACGTCTGTCGTATTCGTATCGATGGCCAGGTTGTGCCCGCCATAGGGGCGATATACGGAAGGGTCGGTTATTGAAAAGAGGCCCGCCACCGGCGCGCCCGAGGAGGCTGCCAGGTGCATGATACCGCTGTCGGCTCCGAGGAACAGCGCCGAGCCGGCTATTACCGCGGCTATTTCGCGGACGTCTTTGCTGTAATACGCGGGGGCTTCGAAACGGATGCGGGATACGTTCTCTGCCGGCAATACTTCGAGGATATTGAAGGCGTCGCCGCAGGCTTCCTTCAGGCGGGCGTACATCGCGGCCCACCATGCTTCGGAATAGCATTTGGAGCCGGTGGCGAAGGTGTAGATGCAGATGGTCTTTTTCGCGGGGGATACGTAGCTGTTCATCACCTTCCGCCCGTTTGCCAGCTCGGCGTCGCTTAGCCTG
This sequence comes from Tannerellaceae bacterium, assembly GCA_031288515.1. Classification (GTDB taxonomy): domain Bacteria; phylum Bacteroidota; class Bacteroidia; order Bacteroidales; family Tannerellaceae; genus DFXE01. The sequence continues at coordinate 14,007 of JAITRG010000079.1, read as the reverse complement.
AGGTTGAGGGGCGGGACGGGGGTTTGCGTTATTTCCCGCCACGGGCATGCCAGGTAGCGGCGGAAGTTGTATACCGGGCATTTGGCCATATGCCCGGAGCCGGGGCAGAGGGCTTCCGAAAGGCCTTCGGTATTATTATAGAACCGCCACCGGGCGCGCGCAAAACGGGTAGACAGCCGCCCCGAAGAAGAGCCTTCCGCCACGTTGACCGCCAGATCGTACGTCTGCCGCCTGAGCGACAGCCATACCTTTACGTATCGTACCGGCTCGTCGAAAGGCTTCCGGGGCAACTCTATTATCCGGTCTACCTCTTCATAGTTCTTAAAGATGATTCCGGAGAGGGAGCCTTTTACAAACAGGTCTATCCTGCAACCGGGAAACCGTCCGGCGATTTCCTGCACAAGAGGCGTTATCATCAACTGGTTTCCCAGCCTGCCGTTCGGACGGCACAGCAATACTCTTTTCAGGCCCGCGCGCGCCTCTTCCTTCATTTCCATACCCGGGGAGCCGACAAAGAAGGTTAACGCGTGCATCATGGCTCTTCTTACGCTGTCTGCGATTTTTATTACATCCATCACATATATGTATCAGGCTGCAAAGATAGGATTAAAATACTAAAAATTACGGTTCCCGGCGCCCAATCGCAATTTGCGGTTTGCTCCCAACAGCTGTCGGCGCCCAATCGCAATTTGCGGTTTGTTCCCAACAACTGTCGGCGCCCAACCGTGATTTGCGGTTTGCTGCCAACAACCGTCGGCGGCCCGCCGTGATTTGCGGTTTTGCTGCCGGGAACCGTCGGCGGCCCGCCGCGATTTGCGGCGGCGGGGGAGCGGCGCCTTTTACAGTTCGGCGGCCGACAGTTCGGCGAAGGCCAGCCGGTATTCTTTTTCGGCGTCTAATGCCCGGTTCGCCGCGTCGTAGTATAAGCCTATCTCCATCATGTATTCGAGGAGGGAGATTTCTCCGGCGTCGAGCGCTTTTTTCAGCAGGCCGGTATTATTAACGGCCAGGAGAGCCTTCCGCCAGGTTTCGGCCGTTATCTTGAGGCCGAGAGCCCTGTTATACAGAATCCGGAGCCGGCTGTAAAACTGCTGCCTGCTGTCTGTTTGCCTTGATTCGGCGGCTCTGAGGGCGGCTTTGGCCTGTTTTACCCTGTTTTTGTTTTCCCACAGAGGGATGGATATGCCCAGCGTAAGGCCCTGATAGCGCTGGCCGGCTGTCTTTTCGCTCATATAACCTGCCGAAAAGGAAGGCAAACCCATTGCCTTGCTCAGCGCAACCTGCTTTCTGCCTGTTTCAACTTCCTGTCTTACATAAGCCAGGACAGGGCTTTTCTGCTCTGCCTGAATATACCAGCCGTCAAAGTCCGGCGGGAGTTCTTCTTCGTCGAACCGGGTATCCGTCAGGGCAACGTCGATTCCCCCGTTCAGCCTTTTCAGTTGCGAAAGCAGCGCGTTCCGTTCTACTTCTGCACGGGCTATTTCACCCTGGACGGCCGAAAGGTTCAGGCTTGCCTTGTTGTATTCTATCAGGCTTGCGTCGCCTCTGTCCATGCGTTCCCTGTAGCCGGCCGCGATTGTTGCGGCATGTTGCAGGCGCGCGTCCAGTTCTTTTTTCAGCGCATTATAACAGATCAGTTCGATGCAATACCGCTTTGCTTCCAGAAGAATATCCATCCGTGCGGATTTATACTGCCATTCCGCCAGCTTGTTCATGTCGCTGGCCACGCCGTTTTTCATGCCGGCGATGGCGGGGATATCGAACGACTGCGTAACGCTGAAATCCGTGCGGGCGCCCGTCGTTGCGGGATTTCCCCACAGATAGTTGAACCCGATTTCGGGGTTATCCGGGAAGATGCCCGTTTTATTCTCCAGTTTCTGCGCTTCGGCCGTTTCGCGAAGCGATTTCAATGTCGTATTGTTTTCTTCAATCGAAGCCAGTACGGATTTGGCCGGCGCCTGTGCGTTTAACGCAAGGGATGCGAAAAACAGGCCTGTCGTCAGTATGATCGTTTTCATTTGAATCTTATTTATCAGTTACTTTATCTTCGCCGGCTTTTATCATTTCTGTCCCGCCGGCTTTTATCATTTCTGTCCCGCCGGCTTTTATCATTTCTGTCCCGCCGGCTTTTATCATTTCTGTCCCGGCGGTCTTCCTGCCGGTTATGAGGAACATCACAGGGATGATAAAACCATTCAGGAGCGTAGACGTCAGCAATCCGCCGAGAATCACTTTGGCCATAGGGCTTTGTATTTCATTTCCCGGCAAATCTCCGCCCAGGGCAAGCGGAATAAGCGCAAGCCCGGAAGACAGGGCCGTCATCAGGATAGGGTTCAGGCGGTCTGCCGACCCGTGCATCACGCTCTCCATTTTGCTGTAGCCTCCGGCAAGCAGATCATTGTAGCGGGAGATGAGAAGCATCCCGTTGCGGGTGGCGATACCGAAGAGCGATATAAAGCCGATGATGGCAGGAATACTGATCACGCCGCCGGTGAAAAACAGGGTAAACACGCCGCCGATCAGAGCCAGCGGAAGGTTCAGCAGGATCACGACCGACTGGCTTGCGCTCCCGAACTGCGCATACAGGAGCAGGAATATCGCCATAACAGAGAAAACGGAGGCGACGAGCAATATCTGCGAGGCAGCCTGTTCGCTTTCAAACTGTCCGCCGTACTCTATGCGATACCCCTGGGGCAAGGTTATTTTTTCGCTTACCGTCTTTTGAATATCGTTTACCACGCCTCTGAGGTCGCGTCCGGCAACGTTGGCCGAGATAACGATTTTCCGTGCGGCGTTTTCCCTGTTTATCGTGTTGGGGCCTGTTGTCGACGTAATCTCTGCAATGTTGCCCAGGGGTATTTTGCGTCCGTTGGCGTCGACCATCAGGTTCCTGATGCTGCCGGCCGTTTGCCGGCTTTCGTCGTTTACTTTGAGGGTAAGGTCGAACGATCTGTTTTCTTCATAAACCTGCGAAACGACTTCGCCCGCCAGCATCACGTTCACAATTTCTGCAAATTCCGGCAGGGCGACGCCGTATTTAGCCATCGCTTCCCTTTTCGGTTCGATCTTTAACTGCGGGCGTTCTATCTGCTGTTCCACATTCAGGTCGGCAATACCTTCAATGCCTTCGATGGAAGCCTTTATCCGGTTTCCCAGCGAAAACATTTTGTTCAGGTCGGTTCCAAACAGTTTGATGGCAATATTGGCCCGCGTCCCGGACAGCATGGCGTCGATACGGTGCGAAACAGGCTGCCCTGTCTCGACATTGACGCCGGGCAATACTTTCATTTTTTCGCGTATCTCGGCCAGTATTTCCTCTTTAGAGCGTTTGCCGGAGACAAAGGGGGCTTCAATTTCCGACACATTAACTCCCAGCGCATGTTCGTCTAATTCTGCCCGCCCTGTCTTGCGCCCCACGGTCTGTATCTCGGGAACAGAGAGCAGTATCTCTTCGGCTATACGCCCCATTCTGTCTGATTCTTCAAGCGATATGCCCGGAACCGTACTCACGTTGACAGTGAAAGACCCTTCGTTGAACGGAGGCAGAAAACTTCTTCCCAGGGTAGAAACGGCGAGTATGGTAGCCAGCAGGACTGCTCCGGTAGCGCCAAGCGTCCATTTCTTATGAATGAGCGCCCATTTCAACGCCTTCCCGTAGACAACTTTGAGTTTGCGAACCACAAACGGCTCGCGTTCGGGCCTGTTTCCTTTTCCCGGCTTGCCCAGTAAATAGCTGCACAATACAGGCGTAAGGGTCAAAGCGACGATGGTAGAAGCAATCAGCGCCATAATGAAGGCGATACCCAGCGGCGCAAGCATACGCCCTTCCATACCCGAAAGAAAAAACAGGGGGATAAAGCTCGCTATAATAATTAATGTAGAGTTAAGGATAGGCATGCGGACTTCCTTCGAGGCCTCGAAAACAACGCTGCGCACCGTTTGCCGTTCTTCTCCGGGCTTCAGCCTGTTTTCCCTCAGCCGCTTAAATACGTTCTCTACATCCACAATGGCGTCGTCGACAAGCGAACCGATAGCGATAGCCATACCGCCCAAACTCATCGTATTAACAGTCAATCCCATAAATTTGAGGGAGAGTATGGCAAATAACAGGGATAAAGGAATGGTAACAAGCGAAATGACCGTTGCGCGCATATTCATCAGAAAGACAATCAATATGATTACGACAAATATCCCGCCTTCATATAACGACTTCTGTACATTACCGATTGAGCTGTCGATAAAACGGGCCTGGCGGAAAATATCGGCAGATATCTTTACATCGGCAGGCAGCGTTTGCCGCAACTCGGCAAGCGACGCATCCAGCCTGTCCGTCAAATCCAGCGTGCTTGTTGCCGGCTGCTTGGTGATGGTCATCAATACGGCCGGTTTGCCGTCGTTGGAAGCGACGCCCAGCCTGGGCGCCTTATTTCCTGTTTTTACGTCTGCAATATTTTCCAGCAGAACCGGGACGTCGTTCACGGTTTTGACCACTGCCTTTCCCAATGCTGAAATCTTACTGGTAGAAAGCGCTCCGCGGATGATATATTCATTCCCGTATTCGTATAATACGCCGCCTGCGGCATTCTGATTCATCCCTGAAACAATCCTTATGACTTCGTCCAGCCCTACGCCATAGCGCTTCATTTTACCGGGATTAAGCAAAATCTGATACTCTTTAATCTCGCCTCCTATCACCGTAACCTGCGCCACGCCGCCTGTCGATAATAAACGGGGACGGATTGTCCAGTCGGCCAGCGTTCTTAAATCCTGCAATGAAACAGAATCTGCCGTAAGCCCGATGATCATTAATTCGCCCAGTATGGATGATTGAGGCCCCAGGGTGGGATTACCTGCGTTCGACGGTAGCGCTTCTTTTACGACCGCCAGTTTCTCAGACACGATCTGACGGGCGCGATAAATATCCGTCCCCCAGTTAAATTCAACCCATACAATAGAAAATCCGGTTGTAGAGGATGAACGGACGCGGCGCACGTCGGTGGCTCCGTTCAGCGCCGTTTCTATGGGAAAGCTCACCAGGCGTTCTACTTCCTCGGGCGCCATCCCCCTGGCTTCCGTCATCACGGCAACCGTCGGCGCGTTCAGGTCGGGGAATACATCCACTTCCATATTAACGGCCGTATAGGTTCCTGCCAGCATCAATAATACGCATGCCGCCAAAACAACCATCCGGTTGTCAAGCGAGAATTTTATTATCTTATTAAGCATACTGATTCGTGTTAAGGGTTAATGCGCATGTGAGTGTCCTTCCGGCATAATCGATGATGTGGCGGCCAGTTTTACCTGATAAACGCCTTTAACAACCACCTCGTCTCCTTCTTTCAGCCCGGAAAGTATTTGCACTCTTTCGCCGTTATTTTGTCCGAGCGTTACCTCCTGCTTTTTATAACCTTCTTCATCCAGCTGCAGGTAAACGAAATTCAATCCCTGTTCCTCCGTAACGGACGCTACAGGAACAGAAATAACATTCTCCTGAGGGCCCGACAAAAGGTAGACTTCGGTAAACGCGCCCGGTATAATATCGCCTGTATTATCAAACTCAAACGTTACCGGAATATAGAAATCCTGATCCCCCGACGATTTACCGTATGACAGCAAACGCCCGTTCAGATCGGACAGTTTATAGACTGTATCATCGTAAGCCGGCTTGAAATTGGCGCTGCGGATATGCTTAAGCGCCTTGAAATTATTCTCCGAAACTTCCGCCCTCAGTTGCAGACGCTTGTTCTGGGAAACCGTAACGATTGGCTGGCCCACCGAAACGTATTCTCCCTGCGCTACCCATCTGTTTTTTATATATCCGCTGACAGGGGAAGCAACGCTTACGCCTGAGTCGGTAACATCAGACGCCTGCGCCTCGTAAGTCGTTTTTGCCGTTTCGTACCGTAATTTAGTCTGTTCAAAATCTTTTGCAGAAATAATCCGGTCTTTTACAAGGTCTTCTGCCCGCCGGTATTCTTTAAGCGCCGTTTCGTAGGCTATTTTCGCCTTAACCGCAGGATCGCCTTCCAACAACTTTTTAGCCGAAATAACCGCCACCGGCCGTCCGGCATTCACAGCAGCGCCATCCGTGACAGATGGATTTGCGAAAGAGACAATCCCGTTGGAAGTAGCCACAACAGCCACTTCGCTACCCTGCGGCGCCTGTATCCGCCCACTCGTTTTAACAGTCTGGTAAAACGTTCCGGGAGAAACGGTTTCAGTCATCAGCCCCACTAATTTTGCCTGTTCCCGGGAAAAGGCAATTTCGTCCGTACTTTCGCCTTCTTTTTCATGGTCGTGGTCGTGGTCGTGGTCGTGGTCGTGATCATGGCCGTCGCCCTCCGTATGTTCATGTTTATCTTCCGGGCGCCGGCTGCTGTTTTGTCCGGAATCGCATCCGGTTACTACGATTGCGATAGCAACGAATAATCCTGTTATATATGTTTTCATATTATTTTAATTATAGATACATTAATACTTTATGCCCCGTACATAGCTGTAATGTACAGGATTGTCTGACCTGGTAACTTATAAGTCTGCTGACAGTTCAGGAAATAACGGAAGGAGGCGCGCGCAAACCGTGGAACAGGTTTGCGTCTGATGATTTATATAACAGTAATATATATTCTCCGCGCTTATTGCCGGAGGTTGAAATTTCCGCAGCAAAAGATAGAAAATCCGCCGCTAAAAAAAATGCCGGGAATAAATGATTGAAATCCTGATCCCGGCAAGAAACTACTTTGCACTTGATTTCGTCAATCGTCTTTGGAGCAGTATATTCGGATTCAACGATACATGTCCCCTGTTCGCTGCCGCCGGGTAAATCCCTGTGTTCCGTAACAATACACGGCAATCCTTCATGGTGATGATGGGATACGACCGCAAGCGCCAGTAAAATGAAACTTGCTGCTGCAATAAATAATATGGAAAGCCTTTTTTTCATATTCCCTTTTCCGGTACAAATATAAAACAAAAAATCATGCAACTTAGTTGCATTTATCTCTTTTTCATTTATGGGGCGTCCGTATGGAACAATGCGTTCAAATGAATTCGCTCAGCTCAAGCCAGCGCATTGTCTTTTCGTCTATTTCGCTTATCACCCGGGCGATTCGCTCTGACCTGGCTAACAGGTCATCGCCGTTTAGCGCGCCGCTGCTCATGGCGGTTTCCAGTTCTGCTTTTTCTGTTTCCAGACGGGCAACGTCGGCTTCTAATGTTTCAAATTCTTTTCGTTCCCTGAAGGTGAGTTTCTTCTTTTCCGTTTCCTTCCGGATTGGTTTATCCGGGGCGGGGGACAGTTTCTTCCGGTTGGTTTCGGCGTCTTTTTCTGCTTGCTCCTGTGCGTCTTTCCAGTCACGGTACTGCGTGTAATTGCCTGGGAAATCCTTTACGTTTGCATTTCCTCTGAAAACCAGTAAATGGTCTGCCACTTTGTCCATGAAATAGCGGTCGTGGGATACGACAATCACGCAGCCTTTGAAATTGCACAGATATTCTTCCAATACATTCAGGGTTACGACGTCCAGGTCATTGGTAGGCTCGTCTAATACCAGGAAGTTCGGATTGCGCATTAAGACGGTGCACAGGTAGAGGCGGCGCTTTTCGCCTCCGCTCAGTTTGAACACGTAGTTATGTTGCTTTTCGGGGGTAAACAGGAAATAGTTCAGAAACTGGGAAACGCCTAACCTTTTCCCGTCTCCCAAATCGACATATTCGGCAATGCCCTGTACAACGTCGATGACTTTCATCTGTTCGTCGAACTGGAGTCCGTTCTGGCTGTAATATCCGAACTTAACGGTTTCGCCAATATCGAAGCGCCCTTTGTCGGGTTCTATCTCGCCGATCAGCATTTTTATAAAGGTAGATTTCCCCGTTCCGTTACTACCTGCAATACCCATTTTCTCGTAGCGGGCGAATGTATAGTTGAAATCTTCTACAATTTTCGTATCGCCAAAGCTTTTACTTACATGAACAGCTTCAAATATTTTTGAGCCGATATACGATGATTTCACATCGAGGTTTACGTTGCCTGCCTCCCTTTGTTGCCTGGCTTTTTTATCTAATTCGTAAAAGGCGTCGATACGGTATTTCGCTTTTGTACCGCGGGCTTGCGGTTGCCTGCGCATCCATTCCAATTCTTTACGGAGCAGGTTGTTCGCCCGTTCGATTTCCGTGTTTTGCGTGTCGATTCTTTCCTGTCTCTTTTCGAGGTAATAGCTGTAGTTTCCTTTGTAATGAAAGATTTGCTTGCGGTCTATTTCCATGATTTCGTTGCACACCCGGTCTAAAAAGTACCGGTCGTGCGTTACCATCAGGATGCTGATTGTTTGCCGGCTGAGGTATCCTTCGAGCCATTCGGTCATTTCGAGGTCTAAATGGTTTGTCGGCTCGTCCAGTATGATTAATTCGGGTTCGGTAACCAATACGTTTGCAAGGGCGACACGTTTTAACTGGCCGCCCGAGAGTTCTTCTACCTTCCGGTTGAAATCGGTTATATTTAGTTGAGAGAGGATTTGCCTGGCTTTTTGCTCGTACTCCCAATCTTTCATCCGGCCTCCGGCAATTGGCCGCACGGCTTCGTTCTGCGAATAAAGGCAGGCTTGCAGAACGGAAAGCCCGGCGGGACAGGCCGGCGATTGCTCCAGATAGCCTAAGCGCAAATCATTTCTGAAAACGACCGAGCCGCCGTCATAATCTTCTTTCCCTGCTATGATGTTCAGCAGGGTAGTCTTTCCCGAACCGTTTTTCGCAATTAATCCGATCTTCTGCCCCTGGGCAATACCGAATGTGATGTCATTAAAGAGTACTAAATCGCCAAAGCTCTTTGTAAGCTTCTCTATTTGTAAAAAACTTATCATGCAGTCATAAAGTAAGGCTACAAAGATAGTCAAGATTATGATAACCCGCCGTATGCTGTGAAGTCATTATCATATCTTTCGGTATAAAGCGCCTGAAAGATGATGAATAACTCTTTCTGTTTGAGCGTTTGCAGGTGTTCATTGTCGAGGCCGACCGCCAGATAGCCGGCCAGTATCTCTACAAACATAGAAAGCAAAGGCGGAGCTGTAAACGACGAACACTGTTCTCTGAACGCCGCAATCACAGGCTGGATGTCTGCATACATCTTTTTATTCATCTGATAATGGAATTTGTTAATAGAGAAAAGAATAAACTTCGATTCTTTCACGGAACGGCATATAAACCGGTTGCCGGGTATAAAAAAGAATTCATTGGATGTTACCACAGACTTGGTACTTTTGATACCGCTAATCTGTATTTCTCCTTCCTGTAGAAAGAAGAAATGTACAAACTCGTTATTATCTACTTTAAACAAACGGTTTTCGTCAAGCGTATAATACCTGAACCCGGTTAATTGGCAAACAGATAATTCCGGTTGAAAGAATTGGTCTGTCTTGCCGAGACATAAATCATTCATATTTATCTTTTTTTTGATTTCTGTGTATATAACAATTAAACCCGCATAAAAGTTGTCGGAAGGCCCCTGGGAAATTACTGTTCATTCCAGTTCTACAACCGTAATGCCGGCGCCTCCGAATTGTACATGTTCGTCGTGGCAGGTTTGGATACCGGGCAGGGAATGCAAGTAATCGCGGATTAGTTGCCGCAGGATACCGGTTCCGGTTCCGTGGAGGATGCGGACGGGTGAAACGCCTACCAGGATAGCGTCGTCAATGAAATAGGTGACGGCTTGCAGGGCTTCGTCGCCTCTCATACCCCGGACGTCCAGCTCTTGCCTGAAGTTTAGCTTTTTGTCGCGCATGTCGTCCGTAGTCTGGGCGCTGACGAAGGTACTTCTCCTGATTGCTTCTTTTATCTGGCCTTTGCTGACTTTTTCGAGGCGGTCTACCTGTACGGTGCTTTTAATCATGCCGAATGCCACCAGCGCCTGCTTGCCGTGGACTTCCAGCACCGTTCCGGCGGACGTCTGGCCTTTCAGACGTACGTTGCTGCCGGCCTCTATTACCTCTTTATCGAACAGGGGAGAATTTGCAGCCTTTTGCTTTTGCCGTTTCGGGTCTTGCCGCCTCTTTAGCTTGTCCATCTGGCGGGCAATCCTGGCGTCGGCTTCTTCGGCTTCGAGTACGGAGGCCTTGAAGTCGTCAAGGGCTTTGCGGGCTTGCCTGGTCTGTTCCTTTTCGGCCTGGGCTTCTTTTATTTCGCGGATGGTGTTTTCTATTTTGGCGTTGGCGGCGGTTATAATCTGTTCGGCAGTTTCTTTTGCCTGGCGGATAATGTCCTTGCGCTGTTTGTCTACCGTATCGAGATTTTGCTCATAGCGGGCGGCAAGGTCTTCCAGTTTCTTTTCCTGCTGGCGAATGTTGTGGCGCTTGGTTTCCCAGTATCGTTTATCGCGTACGATGTCCTGGAGATATTTGTCCATATTGATGTAATCGGAGCCTACGATAGAAGAAGCGTCGGTTATGACGTCTTCCGGGAGGCCTGTTTTGCGGGCGATCTCGATGGCGAATGAGCTGCCGGGATTGCCGATGGAGAGCTTGAACAGGGGCTGCATAAGGTGGCGATCGTAGAGCATTGCCCCGTTTACGACGCCGTCGGTCGCTTCGGCAAAATGCTTGAGATTCTGGTAATGGGTCGTTATTACGCCAAAACTCTTATTGCGGTTGAAGCGGGCAAGCAGCGTTTCGGCAATGGCGCCGCCAATCTGGGGCTCCGTTCCGCTGCCGAACTCGTCTATGAGGAGCATTGTTTTACTATCGCAGTTCTTTACAAAAAACTTCATGTTTATAAGGTGTGAACTATATGTACTTAAGTCATTTTCAATACTTTGCTCATCGCCGATATCTATAAAGATATTAGAGAAGATACCGGTTTTGGAGCGTTCGTAAAGGGGAATCAGCAGGCCGCACTGCAACATATATTGCAGTAGCCCGGCGGTTTTGAGGCATACGGATTTACCTCCGGCGTTGGGGCCCGAGATGACGAGGAGGCGGTTTTCTTCCGTAAGCATGACGTCCAGCGGGACTATCTCCTTACCCTGCTTTTGGTGCGAGAGATAAAGGAGGGGATGTACGGCCCGTATCCAGTCTACCTGCGGCCTGTCTTCCATATCCGGGCGGATGGCATGGATCTGATCGGCGAAGAGGGCTTTTGCACGGATGAAATCTATCTCGGCCAGAAAGGCGTAAGACCGCAGTATATCCGGGGCCAGGGGACGGATGGCGTTGGTAAACTCAATCAATATCTTCATTACCTCGCGCCGTTCGTCTCCTTCAAGTTCGCGGATGCGGTTGTTGGCTTCCACTACGGCTTCGGGCTCGATAAAGACCGTTTTTCCACTGGCCGATTCATCGTGTACGATGCCCCGTATTTTGCGTTTGCAGGCGGGAGCTACGGGGATCATCAAGCGTCCGTCGCGCATGGCGGGAGCAGCGTCTTTGTCTACAACTCCCTCTGCCTGAGCGGCCCGGAGTATGGATTGCAGGCTTTTGGATATACCGTTCATCGTAGAGGCTATCTCTTTCCGTATGTGCGAGAGCGTGGGCGAGGCGTTGTCTTTTACCCTTCCGTATTTGTCTATTATGGCGTCTATCCTGCCTGTTAACTGCGGGAATACCATTACATCGGCAGCCAGGGCCGCGAGGGCGGGACAGGTGGCCGCTTCTCCGCCGGGAACGTGGAAGAAACGCACAATGTCATGAATCGTCTGCAAGGAACGTTTCAGGTCGAACAGTTCCTTCTCTTCAAGGAACGTCCCTTCCGGCCGGATGCGTTTGAGCGAATAGCGCATATCGAAAAACCAGGCGGCAGGAAACTCGTCGCCATCGTGCAGGATGCGTACAAATTCGGCCGTTTGATTTAGCTGTTCGGATACGGTAGTAAAGTCGGCCGAGAAAGCCATCCCTGCTACTTTCTCTTCGCCCAGGGGACTCAGGCATTTTTCCGTAATTAATTGGCGTACTTTATCAAAGCCGGCTTTCTGTTCAAAATTGGAAGGATATATCACGCGTACGTTTAATTCTTTTAGTTGATCTCTATCATCACCTCTTCGTGAACGGTGGGGCGAACAACCAGTTCTACCTTTTCCTTACCCCGCCTTATATGGAAAGTACAGGTATTTACGCCCGACGGATTTATATACGGGGCAAATTTATACAAGTACGAGAAGGGCGCCTTGCTCCGCGGATTCTGCACGGCGTCTGCCACCTGTGCATAACTGGGCTTATACCAGTACATGCAGTACTGAAAACCGTTGGTATCGGTAAAGATCGTCTTAGGGTCGCGATACTTCATCGTATTGGTAATAAATTGCTTATATGCAGCCGTAAGCTCATCTGAGGTGTAATTCAGCAGGTGGTTGTCTATCCTTTCTATCACGTCGTACGCTATCACGCCGGCGGCTTGTGCCGGCGAACCTGCGTCTACGCTCATCACCTGGCCAAGTTTGTTTATATCGTAGTTTACCCCTGTGTAATTGTAAGATTTACGGTTTATTTTGTATTGCACGTTGCGGCTATTCCTGGCATACGGATACTGCATGCACATGAGGGGGACGTGCGTCTGGGCATAATTTTCCAGGCGAAGGGGAGATTCCAGCATTTCGTTTGCCTCACATTCCCACAGGATGCGTCCCCGGACGAATCGCTGGTCTATCAGCCTGAAACCGAGCTGTAACAAGTATTGCGCCTCGGCTTCGGCAGCAGAGCTACCGAGGAAGGGAAACCGCTGCATACGGTTCAGCGCCAGGTCGTAACGGTAAACGGGCAGCTTGTTGACCACTACCTTGTTTTCACCCTTGTAATTCGGGTTTTTTTTAAGATAATAAAAGGTTTGTACAAGCGCGTCCGGGTCGGCGACATTGATAGATAAGCCTTTCTTTATCAGTTCTTTTTCAATCGAGGCGTTGATAGCTTCCTCCAGCTTTCGGTTATCCGCATCAACAGGGCTGAAGGCGAAAGTATTAAAAAAAGCAAAATCAATCGTATCGCCGATAATTGTCGTCAGGAAAGGACACGTAAACCGCCGTTCGCTGGTACTTTCGAGGCTGTACATGGCAAAAGCCTCAGCCAGTTGATTTTCGGTGATGGCGTTGCTCCGCTTACATTCTTTTTTTATAATCAACTGCCTGTCAGACGTTCCAATATTTGTAACGGTAAGCGTTATCTCGCTTTTTTCGACGGGATTCAGCAGTCCCGGGAGGTCTTCGCCCTGAATGTCTGTCACCGGAATCCCGTCTATCGATTCAATGACGTCGTTTACTTTCAAGCCAACGGCCTCGGCAGGCGAATAAGGATAAACGGCTGTAACAACGGGCTTTCCCAGTCCCCAATTGGCCGACCGGCTGATTTCGCAGACAAAGCCCGTTCTGCATAACGTGGGATTCTGCCCCCACATTGTTGATACAAAGCAGGAATATAAAAATAAGATTGCAAAGATACCCTGTTTTAACATAATACTCGGTTATATTATATAAATGACCGCACAAAGGTATATTTATTTTTTGAATTTCAAACGTAAAGAGGTTACGTAAATCTACGGCGACTGTCATTTTGCACGTCCCCTACCCCATCCCGGCCTATGCCTTCGGCGATCCTTCGATGGTCTTTTGGTGATCCTTCGATAATTTTTTGATGTTTTTTTGATGTTTCTCCGATGATCCTCCGATGTTTCTCCGATGATCCTCCGATATTACTCCGATGTTTCTCCGATGTTTCTCCGATGTTTCTCCGATGTTCCTCCGATGTTCCTCCGATGTTTCTCCGATGATTCTCCGCTGATTATCCGAAAAAAGTCCGATGATTCTCCGTTATTACTCCGATGTTTCTCCGATATTCCTCCGATGTTCCTCCGATGTTTCTCCGATGTTCCTCCGATGTTCCTCCGATGTTCCTCCGATGTTTCTCCGATGTTCCTCCGATGTTTCTCCGATGTTTCTCCGATGTTCCTCCGATGTTTCTCCGATGTTCCTCCGATGTTTCTCCGATAATTCTCCGGTTCGAATAAATTTGTACCCTGCCACTACTTTTA
>JAITRG010000033.1 GCA_031288515.1 Tannerellaceae bacterium | reverse complement strand
AGCCGCCATAATACAGCAGTGCCGCCCGCCCATGCAGCCCCTCATAATCCGAGGGGCTTAGTCGAAAAAAAGTGGTTTATTCTCCTGCGGCTTTTTTTGTAATAAAGGGATATTATACTTTTCAATAAAGTATTTGTGGTCAACCTCGAAATTATTGATCAGCATGGTTTCAATGGCCACCTGTTGTTCCGGGGTATAGTCTATATTCTCGTCCCAATCCAGGCGTAGCCCTTTAATTGGAAAGCCATGCGAGATCATACGGGGGATCAGTTCGTCATTCACCAGGTCACGGATCATATCCGCATCGGAATCTACCACGTCCCCAAACACTTCCAGGTGCACCTGACTTTGACTCAGGCTGCTGCCGTTGTCAATGGTCATTGTCTGATTGTTCACCCCCTTGCTCATTTCCGAATTGGCACGTTCTATACGCCTGTCGTACACATTAAAGGCGTCGCCGCGAGTCGTTTCTTTGATTTCAATTTCCGTTCCTTCCGGGAACAGCCCCCAGGAGAAGGCTCCCATTTTATCCAGCATATTTTCCATTTTCCGGATATCTTTCTCATCACGGGAGGTGGTTTTACCAATACGAATAGGCATACCGAACATTTCTCCCCACTGGTTCCAGAATGCTTCCATATTCTTTTTGGCGATTGTTTGCGGACATAGTTTTAGGAGCAACCCGAGTGAATGCGATCCGCCAACCTCTATACACCAATTAGCCATATTACCTTCCCTGTAACTGATCCCTTGCATCCAATCATCGCCCTGTCTTGGCACCACTACGCCATATTCAGGTATAACGTGATGACGCGGAACCGGTTTCACGTCCTTATAACGCATTTTGCCGTCTACAACAATAATCTCACCCAGTTCAATCAGGGTATGTCCCCAGTAAACCGATTCAAGCGCCAATGAAACAAAATCCTTAAACCAACGCGATTCAAAGAGCTGGGTGGCTTCCTTGTTCTCTTTTCCATCACAGCCCACCAGCTTGAAGGATTTCTTCTT
The DNA here is from genome assembly GCA_031288515.1 of Tannerellaceae bacterium. Taxonomy (GTDB): domain Bacteria; phylum Bacteroidota; class Bacteroidia; order Bacteroidales; family Tannerellaceae; genus DFXE01. Next base: position 3,023 of record JAITRG010000033.1, on the reverse strand, counting down.
TACGAATCCCATTCGTTGCCCGATACATCCACTCAGGTGAAGGTCTACCATAGCATCCGTATAAATGCGGTACAGCGCGCTGCGTTGCGGGTTCTCCACACTAATAGCTACCTGCCAGGCATTGCGCCAGTCCTGAATATCGCTTTTGGTGAGCGATTGCGTCATCAGATCGAGTTCGACCGTGAGTTTCTTTATTTTTTTGATGTCGGATGCTTTAGCCAGGTTGTAGCCTCCAAGCGTCCGTGAGGTTTCTTTTTTTCGCCAAAAGATCATGCTGTCAATGAATGCCATATTACCAGTTGTATCTATTTCGTTCGCCGGGGTTGTAGCGAACAGGGTTATTATAATCTTCCTCGCCGTCAGGGCCGGTGATGGTGAGTATATCCGGGGATGTCTTTCCGGCCTGCACATCCTTAAGCCATTCTATGGCCCGTTTGTATCTGATTTCGCGTATTTCCCAGCCCATACGCTGAGGGAGCCACGAAACCATGTGATACAGGGCGATGTCACACATATACATTACAATCACCGGATTGCGTTCATCTCCGGTAACGGAGAATACATTGCCCACATCATACCGGGAACGCAGGTACCCGCTGATCTCTTCCCTGGCAAAATCTTCCGCCCTGCCGCGGTTTTCATCGCTGCTTTGCTGCAACACCTTCAGGGCGCTGTCGCCCACAACAATGTAATCATCTCGTGTTAAAAACATGTTCGGGAATTATTTAGTAATGAATAAAGCATTAGCTTCCAACTCCTGTATCGTGACACCCTTGTGGAAACAGCGTTTACGGATGAGCCGTTGCAGATATTGTTTGGTATACATATGCGGACTCCCGGGCACATTCAGAATGATCCGCTTCCGTCCGTCGGCCCTGGTGAGTTCGACCGCTTCTTTAATTGCTTTTTTGATTTTTCTTTTTCTGAAGAAAAGTCTGATGCTCTTTATCACCATTACCAATTGTTTTTAGCGCTTGGGCGTCGGCCAAAGCTGGGTGTGAATAATTCGATACGGGTTCTCTTTTGAAGAATATATATAGCCCCCTCGTCGGCATCCGGCGCGTCATCATGTACACGGGATCCTTTCTCGAATGCAAGGGTTTGTTCGATACCGGCAAGCATATCCTTATCGGCATTCATGTCTTCGTTGTAATAGACAAAGCCACGCTCCCACAAGGGACTTATAGCTTCGATCCTTGCAAACTTATCCGGCTTCTTCCGTTTGTCCGGACGGATTGGTAGTTGATAACCGCGCAGGTTGCCTTCAGTGGTAAACTCATCCAGTATGATATCCTGAATGAACCCGGCCTCCATATAGTAATCACAGACCACATGCTCAGGGAAGCGTTCGTGAAGATCGTAGAACCAGCGTACCATTTCGGCGACGCTGCATTGGCGTACAAAGGAAAAAATGTTGTGCAGTTCGCTGCCGGTCTTACCCCATACTTTGATAGCCTTGTAGTCATTTTTCCCGGTTCCTTTAAACGATGGGTCGCAGTAGGCCACAATGGAATCGTATTTGTTGAGTTTCGGTAACTTCTTAAACCTGATCCAGTCATTTTTGAATACGGTGCCTTCGGTAATCGGGTTATTCATCATCTCTTTCTGAAAAGCCCGATACCCCATAAATTCAGCTTGCGCTTCCACTTCTTCCTTTGTCCATTTCTCCTTCCAAACCGGATTACCGTCCTTATCCAGCGCATCAATACGGTTCAGATGTACGGATGATATTCTGGAAATGTTCGCTAAAACGCTGTTCTTGGCAATCAGGTTGCCTACCATAATGAAGCGGCCCCGCCCGCCATCCAATGTACCGAATAACGCTTCTTTCACCCAGTCGGTAAGTTGCCGTACACGGGATTCACTCCGGCAAAGTTCGTCATCATCCAAATCGTCTATTACGATATAGTCCGGGCGTTTATCCCTGTGACGAAGCCCGCGTGGAGATTGTCCGCGTCCGCGTGCAAAGAATGCCGTATCGTCTTTCGTAACAAATTCACCCTCTTGCCATGACCCGGAGTTATATTGTACGCCAAAGTCACGCTCCAGCAATTTGTTGAACTGTAGCTCCGCTTGCAGGTCTCCCAGCAAGGTGTTGGCGCTTTCCTCGCTTTTACCGACCAGTACCATTACGTGAATCATTGGTTTTGACTGAAACTTCAGCCATAACGGTATTAAAATCGTAAAGTGCGTGGATTTGGCGTGCCCGCGCGGCCACATGAAAGCACCTTTCATATTGGTATGATCTCTGACATACCTGGCGGCATTGTTCTGGAACCTGCCGTTCCTGCATTTGCAATAATGCGGGAAATAGCGTTCGCAGAAGTACTCATACTGATTCTGCGCCCGGTGGATATTATTCATTCGTTCGGTTAATGTTTCGGCCCGACTGTTTGCCGTCATTGATTCCACGTACCGGCATTGTTCCTGCCATCTTTTAAATGCGTCTTTTTCTACATTCACACTCATAATGCGTTACTTTTTACTTGCCAGCATTTCGTTGATATACATATCGTGATACCTGTTGAATTCCTTAACCAGCTCGGTGGTCAGACTCTTATCCATGCCCATCCGGTGCTCCAGCCATTTTTCCATAGCGATGCACACTTCAATCACATCCACCACACTGGTTTTCTTATCCAGCTTTTCAATGGTACTGGCCAGTTTGGCCAGTTTGTCTCCCAAGGAGGAGATATCATCCGCGTCCTCCGACTTATACGCTTTCTCCAGCAATTTGTCAATGTTGAGCAGCAGCTTGTTGATCAGTTCCGGACGTGTAACCGATTTGGCCGCACGCCGCTCTTTCCATCCATGTGCATTTATCCACTTGTTGACTGTAACACGGCTAACACCCACCTTATCAGCGATATTTTGCTGGTTTTCGCCGCTCATATAAAGCAGTTCGGCGAGCTCCCGTTTTTTGTCCGTTTCTTTACTCATATGCGTTTTGATTTCCCACAAAAATGTAAAGAGAAACGAACCTACCGAAATAAGCGTGCAACACTTGCATACATGTATGCAAG
>JAITRG010000030.1 GCA_031288515.1 Tannerellaceae bacterium | reverse complement strand
ATGACTGTCTGAAAAGCCATTTTTAGGCTATTAATCAGCCATAAATGGCTTTCTTTATCAGGACAGGTTACAATCTATAACTTTTTCAGATAGCGATTGGACTTTTGACACACCCTCTTGGAATCCCGGATAATTCTTCCTTTAGCGCATTGCTAATGTGTTTACCAATGGAATCATATATTTTCCTGGCCTTCTCCTCCGCTTGCATTTCCTCCGCTTTTGGTATCATCATTTACGATGCCCCGGCGTACTTTTTTGATGTTGTCTTTCAGCGTTCCGAAACGATAGGAGATACGGATGCTGAAATCACGGGCCCGCCAATAACTGGCGCTTCGCATGAAAAAGACCGTGTCGGATGTTTCATTGGCCATTTTCATGTTTTTCTGGAAAGGGCTGTTGCATGACAGGGTTATGGTAAGATTCTTTTTCAGGAAATTCTTGTTGATATTGAATCCTGTACTATAGAATTGCGAGCCTTTTCCCTGCAAGGTTATCCAGGGGCTGGAATAGCCTCCGTATAAAGAGATATTTATATCTTTCGGCAGATTAAACTGGGCGTTGGAGAATAGCCTTCCGAAAACGCCGTCGTTTTCCAGCCGGCGCGACTCGGCTTTATAGCGAACATAATTCACCCCTCCGTTAAGCGAAATGTTAAAGAAGGAAACCGGGTTCCACCGTATATAACCAAAGGAGCCTACCTGGTGTCTTTTTCCTATATTTCCATAGGTCGATTCGGCAATTCCGTCTTCATTAATAAAGGTATAGCGCTCGATAGCATTATTCAGGAACGTATAACTTCCGCTTATGTTGATATTTATCTTCTGCGCAAACATGCTATAATTCAGATTGATATTATGGCTTTTTTCAGAACTGAGGTTGGGATTACCGTAAGAGATATTTTCGGGATTGGCGGTGTTTATGTATGGATTCAAATACCATATACCCGGGCGTTGGATACGCATATTATATCCGATTCTCAGTTGTTGCGCCATGTTCAATTGATACGAAATGGTTCCGTTCGGTATAATGTCGTAATAATCGGCCTTAAAGTTTTCTTCCGGGGTATCTTTGAACTTCACGTCCAGCGCGGTGCCTTCCCCTCTGAAACCGGCTTTAAACCCCCACTTTTCCAAACGGAATGTATACCCTGCATAAGCGGCGTAAATATGCTGTTTATGCCTGAACTCGTTAGACGGATTAAACGGGTTTTCTATCCATAGCTTTGCAGAATCTATATAATGGAGATTTTCCGTATTGCTGTTGTTTTGCCTGTTGATATATTTCAACCCGGTTTCAATCGTTTGCTTTTCGGCAATCGGCGTTGTATAATCTACCTGAATCGTATGTTCATTGGTATAAGCTTCATTGGTTTCCCAGCGCGAATTTAATACCGGTAAAAAATCAGGATAATTCACGATTCCGGAAAACAATGTCCGGCTCTCGCTGTCGTCCGGCGAATTGCTGAATTTGTAGGAAATGGTAAACAATTCGTCCTTTTTGCCGGTAGAGCGTTGATAGTCAACCGCCACATCCGTCGAGCCGAAAATGTATCTGCCATATCCGTCGCTTGCATAGCCGTATCCAGGCATTTTTCCGGAATAATTCATGCCCACTTCCAATTCCGAATAATCCCTCATGTTTCCATTAAAGCGGTTCGCGCCGATGGTAAGTAAATTCAGCGTATCTATTTCATAGCTCACCTCTAAAGAACCAAATTGAAAAGGTCCCCTGTTCTTACTTCTTCCGGTTTGAGTTAACTGGGAAGGAACGTCGCCTTTGGTATCGCGGACGGTTTCGGAGTCGCTCCACGGACTGTTTTGATAACGATAGTTATAATTCCCGGTTATGCCAAATTTTCCCGCTTTTACCGATAAGTTGCCTCCTCCTCCGAAACGGCCTAAAAGGCTTCCGTCTGCCCTTACCGTCCCGGTATATCCCTGCAATGCATTGCGGGAAGTAATGATATTTATTATTCCCCCTACGCCTTCCGCGTCATATTTGGCTCCCGGTTCGGTTATCACTTCTATATTTTTTACCGAACTGGCCGGCATACTCTTTAATACATCCGAAGCATTGTTGCCCGATAGCATATTCGACGGTTTGCCGTTTAAATAGATTTTAAAGTTTTCCGATCCTTTCAATTGTATTTTATCTTCTCCGTCTACAGTTATCATAGGAACTTTGCGAAGCATATCGAGCGTATTGTTTGTCTGCGCTTCCGGGTCGTCTTCCAGACTATACGTAAGTTTGTCTATTTCAACTCTCACCAATGGTTTTTGAGCCGTTACCGTAACTTCCGCCAACCGTTGGTTGTCTTCAAGCATATACACATTACCTAAATCTACCGTTTTGCTGCCGGCGCTTACGGTAAAAGTTCTTACAGCGGGAACTTTTCCGATCGATTGTAAAGACATCACATAATTGCCTGTCGTATTCAAGGTCGATTCAAATTTCCCGTTTTCATCGCATGCCAACAATTTCACAGGCGTTTGGGGCGCCGTAACTAACGCTATACGAAGCGTTGCATAAGGGACCGTTTCATTTGTTAACGAATCTATCACTTGTCCTTTAACAATAAAACCGTTTGTCTGAGCATACGAATAGATAGCAATAAAAAGCGCCACACTAAGTAAATAAATTCTCTTTTTCATTCAACTGTAGATTAAAGTTATCTGTTAATCGATATACATTCTGTTTAAAAACAAAAAAAACAGGATTAATACGAAAGATGTTAGCATATGGGGCTATTTATCAGCGATTCAGCGAGAAAAAAAATTAAGGTATAAAGAATTGAAAATAAAACAGATATAAAATTAGGAAAAATAAATATTTCCGGCTAATTTTGCAGTCAAGAACACAAAGAAGGGGCA
>JAITRG010000015.1 GCA_031288515.1 Tannerellaceae bacterium | reverse complement strand
TGGGTGCTGAGTTAAAACTGGAGATAAAACATAACTGGCAGATATTTCCTGTAGATGTTCGTGGTATTGATTATGTTGGTTTCAAACAAAATCACTATGGTATTTTACTAAGGAAAGGGATTCTTACCAGATTTTACAGGAAATTTAATCGTGTAAGAAAGCAGTATAATATCTCCGATGAAATAGCAATAAAACACCTCTTCCCATCTGAATATGGCTGGATAATCAGATGCTCAGAGGAACATACTAAATTCATAATTAAAAATTGTATCGACAATGGAAAAGCAAAGTGTATTGACTATCGGGCTACTGGCAAATGAAAAGCCTGAGGTGTTCTTTGATCTATATAATGGACAAGGAACTTTCTTGTATAACCATAATATCCAGGAGGTATCGGTTATTCAGGATGAGAATGGAGGGGTTGAAATTACCACTAACAAAAAGAATGCAACTGGTAAGATGTTTCAGTATGACAGCGTGCGGATAGAGTACCCCAAAGCTGCTGACAACATCTTTGCTACCCTGCTCACAGCAAAGTATCCGGCAACCAAAGAAAGCAAGCTGGTAAATGAATATCAGTCTGCTGTAATGGGTTTGGTGGATGAGAGCCACAAAAAGCCTTACGAGGACTTTCTTAAAGATCGTTTGGCTATTCGTGAATCCATTGAGGAGGATTGTGTAACCTACAATATTCCGCTGGAGTTATGAATAATATAGTCGATTTTGAAGATGATCCCTTAGCAGTATCGGCTGGTAGTGATGATTTGTTTGATTGTGAATATTCCAGTGTAGATGCTCTCATTAACGAGGTTATTGTGTTCACTGAGGTAAAGACTGATGTTCAAACAGAGAATGGTTCACGTACTCTCATTGCTTTTGGGGAGGGTGCTGCCCGTTCAGCTTTCTTTACCGAAAGCAAGCGTTTGAAAGATGTGGTTTGCAATCCTGAGCGTGCATTCCCTTTCCGTGCCATTATTAAAGTGGTACGCTTTGGTAATAACACCGGGTTCAAATTCTTTTCTCCTAACAGTCCGATCTCACAGCAGGATAGAGAAAATTTTGATTATTACAAACGAAATAAATACAAGAGAAATAGATGATGGGGAATATATTTGATGGGGCTGAAAATATGCTGATTATAGTAGTATTAGCTTGTATGATTGTATTTGTTGCTATGTGTGTAGATCTTGCAAGTGGATTGCACAAAGCCAAACAACGAAAGGAAATACGTAGCAGCTATGGATTGAAAAGGTCACTCGGTAAATTTATTATGTATGAGGGCGGGATGCTTATAGCGTGTGGGGTTGATGTTCTGATGCACTTCTGTAAGCTTCTAAAGGTGCTACATTTAGATGTAATATATGGGGTTCCGATAATTACCTGCTTGCTTGGCATTTTCCTGTTAATCGTTGAATTTTTAAGTGTGAGGGAAAAAGCTGATGCTAAAACAAAAACAGAAATTTCCAGGGTAGAGCAATTAGTGGCAAATATGGTTAATAAGGATGAACTGGTAGGTGCTCTTACCCAGGCAATAGCAAACGCAAATAAAGGAGGTAGTGATGATGAAAATACTGATTGATAACGGACATGGTGAAAATACACCAGGTAAACGATCTCCTGTCTGGGGAGATGGTTCACAGCTATTTGAGTGGGAATACACTCGTGAAATAGCTATGCGAGTTGAGAATGAGTTAAAGAGGCATGGGGTAGATGTAGAGCGTTTGGTGAAAGAAAATACTGATGTTCCTTTGTCTGAGCGTGCCAGGAGAGCAAATGAAATAGCTGCCAGATATGGTAAAAGTAAAACGATACTTGTTTCTATCCATTGTAATGCCTCCCAGAATGGGAAAGGTACAGGATGGGAAATACATACCAGCCCTGGTAAAACAAAAGCGGATGATCTGGCTCAAATTTTTTGGGACACGGCAAATGAAATATTTGGTGGTACTTGGAAAATCAGGGGCGACTGGTCGGATGGAGATGGAGACTGGGAAAACAATTTCTATATTCTAACAAAAACAAACTGCCCGGCTGTTTTAACTGAGAATTTCTTTATGGATAACGAAACTGATTGTAAGTTTCTGCTTTCTCCAGAGGGTAAAAGCCAGATCGTAAAACTACATGTAGATGCGATACTTAAATACATTAAAAAGTATGAGTAAGTATTTGATTTCCGCAATAGCAGTTTTGGTTCTGGCTGTCGGACTATTGTCCTGGCAGTTGGATAAGGTCAAAACTGAAAAAAATCGACTATCCAGCAACCAGGAGGCGTTACTTTCGGATATTGAGTTTTATAAAACTGAGGCTGGCAATAATGCTGCATCCGTTCAAAAGCTGGAGCTATCCAAATCAGAGCTGAAAAAGTATTGTGATGAACTTACCAGCACGGTTAAGGATCTGAATATTAAAATAGGTAGGATCCAGGCAGCATCTACTACAGTTACTCAATCAGATTATAAGATAGTAACAGTAGTAAAGGATAGTGTAGTTTATCGGGATAAACCAGTTATTTTACGGGCTATAAATTTTAAAGATCCCTGGATAGATATGGCTGGTGTTATAGATAGTGGTATGTTCTCTGGGCAGATCAGCACCAGGGATACATTGGTTCAGGTGATTCATCGAGTGCCTAAAAAGTTCTGGTTTATAAAGTGGGGAACCAAAGCGATCAGACAAGAAATTGCTACAAAGAACCCACATAGTAATATTGTTTATACAGAATACATAGAATTGAAAAAGTAATTTTTTTTGTTCATATTATAAATTTAGTAGAACGTAGAGCTGTCTTAGCTGTGAAGCTGGGGCAGTTTTTTTTGTTTTCTCGTTTTTATTCGTATTTTTGCAGTACCGATAATCAAAATCGGTGTTGCATTAGTGAGATCTCCTTGATGCTGTTATGGAACTGGGGATCTCCTATTTTTAATAATAGTTCGACAATAGTTCGACAAAAAATAATAATATGAGCATGACTGGTTGGTAATCAGGAATAAGCCTAAAGTTTCCTAAACTTTAGATCCGGGTTCGATTCCCGGCGAGACTACTTCTGAGATTCATTTCAATTTCTCTAATGGCAAGTCTATGGCAATCAAGGAAATTATAAAACAGACCGACGGAAGGCGTTTGGAACTCAATCGAAATGTGTCATTCGATGGCGAATGGGTGGCGAATAAGCCTGTAAAGGAGTCGTATTTTTAGCGCTGCTAAGGAAGGAGAGGTATGGCGAAAGGTAAGTTTTATGTGGTTTGGAAAGGCTTGAATCCCGGCGTTTATGACAATTGGGAGGATTGTAAAAAGCAGGTAGAAGGGCAGGAAGGCGCAAAGTATAAGTCGTTTGCATCCCGTCAGGAAGCCGTTGACGCATTGGAGAAGGGATATACTTTCCGTCCGAAACAAACCGGCGCATACAAGGCCTCCTCTTATAACGTTAAAAAAAAACCTGCCGGGTCGCCTGATGCGGAGAGTATAGCGGTTGATGCAGCTTGCAGCGGTAATCCGGGAGATATGGAATACCGGGGCGTATACGTCCGTACCGGACAGGAGCTGTTTCATATAGGCCCGTTAAAGCAGGGAACCAATAATATAGGCGAATTTCTCGCGCTTGTGCATGGACTGGCCATGCTGAAAAAAGAAAACAGCAACCTCCCTGTCTATACCGACAGTATGAATGCGATGCTATGGGTGAAGAATAAAAAAAGCAAAACAACCTTGAAACGCACACCCGTGAACGAACCTGTCTTCGAATTAATAGAACGGGCCGAAAAATGGCTTCGTGAAAACGATTATACAACTCCCATCGTCAAATGGGAAACCGCCAGATGGGGCGAAATACCGGCAGACTTCGGAAGGAAGTGAAAACAGATTCGGCAGATAAAAAACAGTAAAAAAATGGTAACATCATTTCTTAAAATGCTCAAGAAGTATATCTATGGTAGTATTCCTTATCAATGTGTCCGTTTATTGAACCCGGATTCTCCCAAGATTAGTTATTTTAAATTTATAAAGGAGAACGGATATACTCATTATCCGTATGATTTTGCTGAAAAATATTTGAAAATGCCTGTAGAAGTCATGCCGGATCATAAGAGAAACCTTAAATATGTTGTGCATACTGAAAACAGGAAATTATATTTTCCGGCGTCATTTCCGGATAAAAAAATAGAAAAACTATACAAATCCCTCCTGATAGAGCAAGACATACAGTCAGCCCATCATTATGTTGACTCCATTGAAGAATTTGGAGGTAAAACGATATTGGATATTGGTTCGGCGGAAGGGCTTACTTCCTTAGAGGCCATAGAAATAGCAACCTTTATCTATTTTTTTGAATGCCAACAAGAATGGATTAGTGCATTGAATGCTACTTTTGAACCGTGGAAAGATAAAATAATGATTGTTGAAAAGTTTGTAAGCGATAAAAATGGCGGGAATAAGATTACCTTAGATGAATTTCTAAAAGACAAACCTAAAGAAGACCTGTTTATAAAAATGGATATTGAAGGAGAAGAGCGGCATGCCCTCGAAGGAGTCGCAAATGTATTTTTGACGTCTTCAAATCTGCAATTTGCCCTATGTACCTATCATAAAAGAACAGACAAGAATGTTATTTCTTCTTTTCTTGACAGATACAATTGTACGTATTCTCCGCGTGAAGGCTTTTTTTATACTAAACATAAGCTTAGAACTGCATTAATCAGAGGATGTACTTTAAACAGATAAGATGAAAATAGGTTTTGATGCAAAACGAATAACCCATAATGGAACCGGGCTGGGTAATTATGGAAGGATTATTCTTAATTCGTTTACGGAACAATATCCGCAAAACGAATACCTTCTTTATTCTCCCGGCCCCGGCAATGTAAAGTTGCGCGATCAGTTGCAGCCGAGCCGGGCCATATCCTTTCAATACCCAACGGGGGCGGATAAACTCTTTTCTTCTTTTTGGCGGACGTTTACGGTAACTGCACAGATAAGAAAAGACAAGGTAGACCTCTTTCACGGGCTAAGCAATGAACTGCCTCTCAATATAAGAAAAAGCAAAATCCCTTCCGTCGTTTCGGTACATGATTTAATTTTCCTGCGCTATCCTCATTTATACAGCGCTATTGACAGGAGGATATATGCTTGTAAATTCAAACAGGCCTGTTTGCAGTCTGACAGGATCATAGCCGTCAGCGAGCAGACAAAAAGAGATATTATATCTTTCTTTGCGGTTGATGAAGATAAGATAGACATTGTTTATTCCAGATGCAACCTTGCTTTTTACGGCAAAGCCCCGGCGGAAGAAAAAGCGGCGGTAAGGGAGAAATATGCGCTGCCGCATCCCTATATATTATATGTAGGGAGTATTGAAGAACGGAAGAATTTGCTGCTCATCGTAAAAGCCCTTAAAGGACTAAGGGAAGATATCACCTTACTCTCGATAGGCCGGCGTACGCCATATACGGATACCGTTGAGTCTTATATTAAAGAAAACAACCTTCAGGGCAGGGTTCGCTTCCTGACGAATATCCCTTTTGCCGATTTGCCGGCTTTTTATCAGATGGCGGAGATTTTCGTTTATCCATCCTTTTTCGAAGGCTTCGGACTGCCTGTTTTAGAGGCGTTGGTTTCGGGCGTGCCTGTTATAGCGGCTACGGGTTCATGTCTTGAAGAAGCGGGAGGCCCGGGTTCTCTTTATACAGATCCGAACAATGAGGATGAATTAAGGGAAATGATCCGGATGGTGTTAACAGACAAGGCATTGGCCGATTCTATGCGAGTAAGAGGCCTTGCCTATTCAAAATCTTTTGCCAATAATACGCTGGCCGGCGAACTGATGGAGGTTTACAGGCGCGTTCTATAACTCGAAGGCTACTTCGTGCCTCTTCTTGTAATTGTTCCAGAATTTATTGCGGTAATATAGGATACGGGCGGTACATTCTTCCTTATCCGCCTTTCTCTCTTTGGCGTATTCGTCGGCAATCAGGCGGTACATTTCTTCTTTGCCCCAGAGGCGGGCAAAGTTGGCGCATCCTTTTTTGATGGATACCGGACTGAACGCCATACGGTTTATGTCAATCAGGCAGAAGCGGGCGCCTTCTTCCGTATCTTCGAAAAGTATGTTTCCCGGCGAATAGTCTTTATGATAAATCCCTGCTTCATGAAGGCGGGCGGTGTAATTGGCAAATGAACGGACGATATGTTCCCGCCCGGAAAGCGGCCCTTTTCCAAATTCATACATATTCCGGGAGTAAGGCGATTGGAGGCTTATGAAATAGGTCTGACAGATGCAGCCTCCTTTGCAAGTGATGACACAGGCTACCGGTTCGGGCGTGTCGAAACCTTTTGAGCGCAGTTTCAAGGCATAACTGTAAGCGCGGGAGGCTTTTGCCGGACGGATGAACGTATAGATCAAACGGTTTATGAATATGGGTACTTTGTATCGTTTGACGTTTACGATTGTGCCGTCAACATCGAACACTTTTATTTCGTTCCTGTCTTTATGAATGCTTGTCCCTTCGTTATCGAATCGTTGGGGGATTGTGTTCACAAAAGCGGCCAGTTGTTTACAGGCCGGGTTAATAACCGTTTTCATGCGGAGAGGGTTTCTTCTATTTTGTCAATGATTTGCTGAGGGGGGAGTTGGGTAAGGCAAGCCCAGTCGCCACGGAAACAGGGTTTTTCGCCAAAGATAGAACAGGGGCGGCAATCCAGCGCTACCTCTATGGCGTCTTCCGGCCTTTGACGATAGCCGTAGAAGCCGGCATACGGATGCGTGGCTCCCCAGACAGACAATACCCTTGCCCCTGCCAGGGAGGCGAAGTGCATATTGGCAGAGTCCATGCAAAGCAGCACGTCCAGGCGGCTGATAAGCGCTAATTCTTTATCGAGCGAGTAGCGCCCTACCACCATTTTAACCCTCGGAAACTGTTGCGCCCATTGCTTCAGGATACGCTCTTCGTCTCCTTTGGCTCCCAGCAGGAAGAGGGTGTAGTCTTCGTGTTCCGACAAAGCTGCTACGATTTGCCTCATCCGGTCGATGGGATATATCTTGCCCTTATGTTTGGCAAAGGGGGCTATTCCTATCCATTTACCGGTTTTTTCGCCCAGCGCTTCCGTCAGCAGGGAAAGGTTGGCGGGGCATTCGTCAAAGAGCGAATGAAAATCTCCGGCAGAATGGATGCCGGCGGCTTTGAACACGTCGGCATAGCGTTCGATGACGGGGCGGATGGGTTTCAGCGCTTTGTTTTTGCGGGCTGTCAGTTGCCTGCGTTCTTTCCGGGCTTTGTTTACTACGAATACTTTCTTCCCTTTCAGGCGGAAAAGCGTGCGGATGATCATCGTCCGCAGTACGTTATGGAGGTCGAGCACGACGTCGAAATCATACTTCGAGAAGGCCCGGGCGAAACGAAACAATCCGCCGAACGTTTTCTCGGGGCCGGTGATACTGATGCCCGTTACATCCACATTTCCCGGACGGTTTATAAATACCGGGATCAGGAAGGCTTGCGTAAGCACCACGAAAGAATCTTCCGGGTTTGCTTTTGCAGCGGCGTATATTGCCGGGATAGTCATTGCCACATCGCCTATCGCCGAAAGCCGTATAACTAAGATTTTCGCCATTATTTTTTACCGTAAAGCACAGGGTTCAGGGATGGGTCGTTGTACATTTTCATCTGTTTGTATACTTTCATGTACTTTCTGCCTTCTTTTATATCATCCAGTAACTGGGCCAGGGCGGAGGAGAGGTCTTTTTTCTGTTCCTGCAAGACGGCCAATTTCTGCCGGCAGGCTGCCTTATGCGCCGGTTCCGCGTCCGGGCGGGTTGCTTCCTGCTGCATATGGTATATCTTCAGGGCGAGGATAGACAGGCGGTCTACCGCCCAGGCCGGGCTTTCGGTGTTGATGGTTGCGCCGGGCAACGCCTTTGCTTCTTTGTACGTATCCAGGAAGTAGCTGTCGATCAGCTCTACCAGGTCTGTCCTGTCCTGGTTGGACTTGTCTATCCGGCGTTTGATGGCCAGAGCTTCCGCCGGGTCGATGTCCGGATTGCGGATAATGTCTTCCAGATGCCATTGAACGGCGTCTATCCAGTTTTTCAGATAGAGGTAGTATTCGATGCTTTTTGCTTCGTATGGGTTATTAACCGGAGCGTCTACCTGGTCTTCCAGGTGATAATCGTCGATAGCTTTTTCAAAGATTTGATAGCTCATTGTGCTGAAACTCATAATCGCTTCTTTTGATTAGTTTGTATTTGGCTGTAAAGATAGTGAAAAAAGAGACAACCGGGATATCGAAAACGATAAGGACATGAAGGATGGGAAACTTGTCTCCCTTTTTCCCTGACGTCCTTAAAGCCCTTAGCGTTTCGACAGGCCCTGTGCCGCTTTATTTATTCCACTCCCGGGGCGCCGGAATGCCGGGGAGAGGTTTGCGGGATTCCAGGTCTTTCATTACTTCTTCTATGGCGCGGGCGAGTTGCTGGTCTTCGCCGTTCCATTCTTTGACGGGGTCGTTATCTACCGGTATGTCGGGGTCTACGCCGTGGTTTTCGATAATCCAGTCGCCTGTTTTGGGGTCGTAGCTGGTAAAGAAAGGTACGCGGAGGTCTGTCCCATCGATAAATGGGAGGGAGCTGCTGATGCCGACGACGCCTCCCCACGTGCGCGTGCCGATGAGCTTACCCAGCCCGAGGGCGCGGAATCCCCAGGGGAACAAGTCGCCGTCGGAAGCGGAGTATTTATTGACGAGGCATACTTTGGGGCCTACCTGCACGGCGTCGGGGATGGTTCCCGTACGTGTGGAACCCCGCCTCATCGTAAGGCGGTAAGGTTCGCGGGCGAGGCGTTCCAGAATCATTGGCGAAACGTTTCCCCCGCCATTGGCGCGGTCGTCGATAATCAGCCCTTCTTTATCCAGTTGCGGGTAGAAGTAGCGTGCGAACTCGTTGAGGCCTTCCACTCCCATGTCGGGGATATAGATATAGCCTACTTTGCCGTTCGTGGCTTCGTCTACCTTGCGGATGTTTTCCTGCACCCAGTTATAGTGTTGCAGGGGATATTCGTCGGCCAGCGGGTTTATCACCACTTTGCGTGCGCCTGCCAGTTGCGCTTTTGCGTTCAGCGACAGCTCGGTCGGGACGTTTGCCTTGCCTGTCAGGAGCGAATACAAATCCTTCACGCTGTTTGCCGGCACGCCGTCTATCGCCACGATATATTCGCCGGCTTTGGCTCCGACGCCCGGTTCGGCCAGCGGCGAGCGCAGGTCTTTGCTCCACGAAGCGCCCGGCCATATCTTTTCCAGGCGGAAGAAGCCGGTGGAGGCGTCGCGGGTGATTTCGGCGCCCAGGAGGCCGGTCTGCACGGCGCCGGCTTTCTCGTATTCTCCCGGGCTGATGTAGGCGTGGCCTACGTTCAGTTCGCCAATCATCTCGCCGATTACGTAGTTCAGGTCGAGGCGGTTCTTTACGTAGGGGAGCAATACTTCGTATTTCCTTTTCATGGCCATCCAGTCTGTGCCGTGCATGTTTTCCACATAGAAGCCGTCGCGCATGGCCCGCCAGGCTTCGTTGAATATCTGGTTCCATTCCTGCGGGTAGCCGGTTGTTATCTTCATGTCTGCTACGTTCACGGCTTCTTTCAGCTCTGTCTTTCCCGAAGGAATATCCATTACGTACAGCAGGGAGGGAGAGGCCATGAAGCAGGCTTTCTTGCTGCCCGGCTCTACGTGCATCGAAGCTCCGTCGACAATATCTTCCTGCTTTTGCTTTTTCAGGTCGAACATTTTTGTGTTTGCGCCGCTGGAGTAATACACTTTTTCGTCGTTGGAATAGAAGTTCCCGTATCTTCCGGGCGAAAGGGGCAGTTTGATGATTCGCTCCGCGACGCCGTCCTGGTCGAACTTCACGGTGGGGGCGGCCGTATTCCCGCCGGCCGGGGCTTCTTTCTCTTTTTCCCTGCTCTCTTTGCCTTCTTTGCTTTCTTTTTCACCGTTCACTGCGGCGTCTTTCGGGAGGAAGGGCGAGGGGACGTCTTTGCTCAGGAGGGCCAGGTAAACGCCTCCCATGTTGCTGTAAGAATGGTTCCATTCGGCGCTGCTGTACGTGGGGTTGAAATCGCGCATGGAGGTGAAGACGAGGTATTTGCCATCGGCGCTGAATACCGGCGAGTAAGAGTCGTACCATTTGTCGGTGACAGGGTATTCCTTTCCGGAGGCAATATTATAGATGTATATAATATTGAATTCGTTCCCGGCCATCCGGGCGTAAGCGAGCCAGAGATTGTCGGGCGAAAAATGTACGCCGCGTATCTCGCCGAAGGGGTCTTGCAATACGACGGAAACGTTCCCGGCGGCTACGTCGAGCAGGTTGATACGGTTCTTCCGGTCGGTATAAACAATTTTCTTCGAATCGGGGCTCCATTCGAAATCGCGGATATAGGCGTCGTTGTTTTTGGTCAACTGAACCGGTTCGCCCGTGGCGGCGTCTTGCATCCACAGCTCTGTTTCGCCCGTTGCGTCTGAAATGCAGGCAATCCATTTGCCGTCGGGCGACCATTGGGCATTCCGCTCGTGTACGCCGGGCGTGCGGGTGATGTTTCTGGTCACACCCTTATCGGCGGGGATGTTGAATATTTCGCCGCGGGTCGTTATGGCCAGCCGCTCCCCGTCGGGCGAAAGGCTTGCGGCGGCGATATACCTGGAGCCGTCTTTCAGGGCGGAGCGGGCGTAGACGTTGTCGGACGAAAGGGTGATGGATACCTTCTGCGGCCGGCGGTCGGATACGTCCATCCTGTAAATGTATCCGCCGTTTTCAAACACGATGGTATTGCCGTGTATGCTGGGAAACTTTACGTCGTACCCGGTAAAACCGGTTACCTTTCCGGTCTGCCGGGTGACGGTGTTGTAGACGAAGAGGTTCATGATGCGATCGCGGTCCGAGAGGTAGAAGACGTCGTCTCCCGCCCACATCGGCATGATGTCTTGCGATGAGTTGCCGGTGATGTTTTCTACCGTTTGCCGGGCCGGGTCGTATATCCATATGTCGTCGGCCATGCCGCCTTTGTAGTATTTCCAGGTGCGAAATTCGCGCATTACCCGGTTGTAAGCCAGCCGGCTGCCGTCGGGCGAGTAGCTGCAGAAGCCCCCTTCGGGCAAGGGGATGGGACGCGACAGCCCGCCTTCCTTATGAACGGCGTATAGCTTGCCGTCGAACCCGGAACTGATGCGGTTGCGGTAAATGATGCTGTCTCCGTCGGGCGTCCAGCCCATTACGATGTTGTTAGGCCCCATCCGGTCGCCCAGGTCATCGCGGGCATTGGTAGCGGTGTAAGTCAGCCGCAAAGGTTCGCCCCCGCCGGACGGGATGGTATACACTTCGGTGTTGCCGTCATACTGCCCGGTAAAGGCAATTGTTTTGCCGTCGGGCGAGAAGCGGGGGAACATCTCATATCCCACATGGGACGTCAGCCGCGAAGCCTCCCCGCCGTTAACCGACGTCTTGTATAAGTCTCCGGCATACGAGAAAACAATCTCGCTGCCATTCGTGGCCGGAAAGCGCAACAGCCTCCCTTCATCTGCCGCCGAAGCCATAGCGACAGCCCCGGCACATACGATTAAAACAGATAACAATCTCTTTCGCATATATTTCATGATTTAGTTATGGACAAAGATAGTAAAAAAAGCCGTCGGGAGAGTTAAGCCGTTAAAGTAGTTAAAGCCGTTGAAGCTGTCGGGCAGCTATGCTATCACCTGCGAGATGGAGGCCGACCAGGGACCTTCCTGCATGCGCGGGTTTACCCAGGCTATGGAGAGGAGGATGAACCTTCCCTTGTCTTTATCGTCGAAATAGAGCGTGTGCCGCAGGCGGGTAGACAGCTCGATGCGCCAGGCTTCTTCGCCGTCGAACTTCCAGCGAATCTTAAATCCATGATAAGGCCTGCGCTGTACGCCCTGGGTGGGCTGCCCGTGCTCGCTGCGCGTGGCGTATACCGTAATTTCGCCATACTGTATCCTGGCAGACAGCAGGGGCGCTTCTGTGGGTATGGGTAGCGGACGCCGGGCTACGCGCCTGCGCGGACGGAGGTTCATGTCGGCCAGCGCTTTGTCGGGAACAGCCTCGTTGCCTATAAGGTAATCGATGAAGAGCGAGATGAAATGCTTTAATTCGCCGAGGGCGCTGTTTTTTGCCACCGACGTAATATGATTGCGTGTAGCACGGTTCATGTTAGCCTGATATGCCTCCCATGCGCGGTCAAGCAAACCTTTCAGTTTTGTCAGGCGCGTTCCATCTACAAACCAGCTTGCGGTATGCTCGCTACACTGGTTGTAGATGTCTCCGGCAAATGCCAGAAATTTTCTGTCCGCCTGATTAAAGATACTTGCTTGCCTCATAAGGCTCTCTTTTAAATCAGTAAAATACCGACGCTTACTCTTTATGCTCGGTGCAAAGATAGACAGATTATTTAATAAAACAATACTTAATCGAAATAATTTCATATTTAGCTGAAATAATTTCATATTTAACCTGGATAATTTCATATTTGGTTGATATAATTCAATAGTTAGCTGATATAATTCCATGTTTAGTTGAGACAATTCCATGTTTAATTGAGACGGTTCCATGTTTAATTGAAGCAGTTCCATGTTTAATTGAGGTAGCTCCATATTTAGTTGAGATAGCTCCATGTTTAGTTGTAACAGCTCCAAGCTTAATTAAGATGGTTCCATGTTTAGTTACAATAGCTCTATATTTAGTTGTAACAATTCCATATTTAGTTGAGATAGTTCCATGTTTAGCTGTAATAGCTCCATGCTTAGTTGTAACGGCTTCATGTTTAGCTGTAATAGCTCCATGCTTAGTTGTAATGGCTTCCTGTTTAGCTGCAATAGCTCCATGCTTAGTTGCGACGGCTTCCTGTTTAGCTGAGCAAGGTTATTGGGGCAGTGCGGGGTTGCTTTACAGGAAAGCGGCGGCTCTGCTGAAGACTGTCCGGAAGGCGTTGTTAATGAGGGGGGCTTCTATTTTCGGCGACAGGGGGAAGGGGGTTTGGTGGCTGTAGGGGTAGGGAAAGTCTACTTCTTCCAGTATGACGGACGAGGCGCGGCCTAAGGCTTTTATGATTCCTGCCGTGGGGACGACGACGTCTTTCTTCAGGGAGACGGCGCGAATCCGGGCGCAGGCTTTCTCGAAGAAGCTTTCGCGGAAGCCTTTCATCACCTCCGGCCTTATCATGGCTTTGAAGGCTTGTTCCAGCGAATCGTTGCGGAAGGCGGCGGGCAGGTTGCGCCTTTCAAGGAAATCGCCGTTGAAGTAAGCCTGTAGCCGGTCGAACGCTTCCTTGTCGAGGATGTCGCGGGCGTTGCCGTCCATGTGGTTGAAGATAGAGCCTCCGCAGAACATGAACAGGCGGGCGCCGGAAAACAGTCCGCCGGGGTTTGCCAGGAGGAGTACCTGCGACAGCAGAGAGCCGATAGAATAAGCGAACAGGTTGACGGAGGCGTCTTCCCTGAACAGGGGATGCCGGCCAGTCTTTATTTCGCCTGCAAGCTGGCAGAGATTGTAGGCCGACTCGCGCCCCGATGCGTAGAACCGGAGGGGCTGCCGGGAGATACGGTCGCTCAGCGCTACGTTTACGAAGGTAGCGTTGCAGAGGCCCTCTATCGCTTGCCGGCGTTTGGCCGCCCAAGGCGTGGCGGCGCGCGGGTTGCTCCATTGCGGCGGCGTGCGGTTCATGTGGAAAGCGATGGGAAACAGGATAACCGGCTTGCCTGCTGCCCAGGCCAGATACTCCGCCCAGGCCAGGTATTTCTCCCACGAACGCTCATTAAGCCCGTGTAGCAGGATGATAGCCTTTTCGTGCCTCTCTTTTCTTTCCGGCGCAAAGACAGGGTAGACAAACGAGTTGTTTTCCTGTATGCAATCGTCGGTGACGGGACAGAAGTCGGCCGTATGCAGGCCTCTCTGGAATTCCCTTATCTCGCCGGCCCCTTCTTCCTGCGTAAACCGGCAGGGGATGATTTCGAGGCGGGAATCTTCCAGCGCCGTTCGTTTCCCGTACGAGAAAAGTTTGTTTAACTGTTGCGTGCGGATAGTTACGTCTGTACCGTTCATAGATCGAAATTTTTACGCAAACAAACAACAACCGCGGGAGAATGCCAAATAACAGGTTTGTTTGCCTTCCCAAAGGGACAAAAACGCCCATGGAGGGGTGAAAATAAGCGATACGGGGTGAAAGAAAAAGGCAATATCGGGATTATTTGCCTACATTTGTGGAAAGAAAACGTGTTGGAATGAATTTTTGGAATCAAAAACTGCCCGGTTATATTTACGAAAAGGGGAACATTATCCGGTTAATTTTATTGACTGCTTTTTTTGCGCTGGTCTTCATCAATATCTATAAGCCTTTCGGTTCGCCGCAGTGGTATCCGGTATCCGAATTTAAGTTCTTTATCTTCTCCAGCCTGATTATCCTTACGGGTGTGCTTGTAGTCGTTATCAGCCGGGTGATTATGTTCTACCGGGGAAGGAAGCATGCGGTTACGTTCGGGCAATATGCCTGCTGGATTCCGGGCGAGATATTTTTCATGTCGTTATTCTACACCATCTATTCTTTATCCGTTAACCCGGCGCGCGAATGGCTGCACGTGTTCAAAGAATCGGCCGTTAACACCAGCCTCGTGTTGCTGCTTCCTTATGCCGCCCTGCACCTGTATTTTTCTTACCGGGATAAAGAGCGCCGCCTCCGGATGCTGGAAGAAGACGGTTCCGGCCGGGCTTTGCGCACGTCTGTTTATAACTTCTACGATGAGAAAGGAGAACTCCGCCTGTCGGTAAAGAAAGAAAACCTGCTGTATATAGAATCGGCAGACAATTATGTGCTTATATGGTATATCAATAAAGAGCATCCGGCAAAGTTTATGCTTCGCAATTCGTTGCGCTCGCTTAAAGAATGTTTTGCCGAAACGCCTGTCCACCGCTGCCACCGTTCGTTTATGGTCAATTTCGAGCAGGTGAGGGTCGTCCGCCGCCAGAAAGACGGCCTTTTTATGGAATTTGATATTCCGGGCGTGCCCGACATCCCCATCTCCAAATCATATAGCGAGAAAGTAACCCACTGGTTTATGACCTACTCGTCGTAAACCGCCCGTCACTTCGCAAGCCAGCGGTCGCCCAGGCGGTATACCGCATACCAGGCCGAAAGGAAACCTGCCGCCATCACCGTTGCAAAAACGATAAGGATGTCTGCGAAGGCTACGCGCACCGGATAGCTGTCGATGATAAAGGCGCCGGCGCTTCCCATCTTTATCAGTCCCGCTTCCTGCTGGAGGAGGCATAGTACGAGGCCGGCTGCAATCCCCGCGAGGGCGCCGAGGCCGGAAATCATCCACCCTTCAAAGAGGAAGATGCGGCGGATCAGCGCATCGCCGGCTCCCAGGTTGCGGAGCGTCTTCACATCCTCCTGCTTCTCTATCATCAGCATCGACAGGGAACCGGTTACATTAAATAAGGCAATCGCCAGTATGAAGCAGAGGATAAGGAAGGTCATCCATTTCTCTATCTGCATCATCCTGAAGGAGGCTTCCTGCTGTTCGTAGCGGTCTTTCACCACAAAGCCGTCGCCAAGCAGCGCTTTCACTTCTTTCTTTACGGCCGCGGCCGCGGCTCCTTCTTTCAGCTTTATCTCTATGGCGGAGACTTCTTTTTCGTACGTAAACAGCTTTCTTGCCAGGGCGAGGGGCACGATCATATACTCGTCGTCGTACATCGGCTGGTTTATCCTGAACACGCCGCGGATGTAAGCATACTCGCGGTTGAAGGAGGCGGCCGGGTTCGACAGGTTTACCCGTTCGTCGCGCTTGGGCGCGTATATTTCGAGGGGGTAAACGAAATTGGCATTGATCCCCAAAGAGACGGCAAGCCCGACGCCAAGCGTGGCATAATCGGTTACCTCGTCGTACAGGATAAATTCGCCGTCTATCAGTACGTTGCCGATAGAGGTGAGTTCTCGGTAATTGTCGTCTACGCCCTTGATTATCCCGATTTGCTGGCGTTCGCCGTACTTTATCAGCGCGTGGTCTTGCAGTACTTCGCCGTATGACTCTATCCCGTCTGTCGCCATCAGCTCCCGTACCTTTTCCGGCGGCTCGAACACCTTTCCTGTGCGGGGCGTTACCTTTAAGCCGGGGTCGAGGTTGCTGAACATCGATGCAATCAGGCCGTCAAACCCGTTGAACACCGACAGGCCGATCACCAGCGCGGCCGTAGTCACCACCACTCCGCACACCGCCACCATCGATATGATATTGATGGCATTGTGCGACTTCCTGGAGAAAAGATACCGGCGGGCTATGAAGAAGGAAATGCTCAAGGTTCGTTGCTTAGTAATTTGTCAATGTTTTCCAGGTAATCCAGCGAGTCGTCTATGAAAAAGGAGAGGTTGGGTATCTGCCGCAGTTGCGTGCGCACCCGTTGCCCCAGGTCATAGCGTACAGACTTTGCGTTGGCGCGTATCGTTTCGAGTAATTCATTCCCCTTGCCGGAAGGGAAGATGCTCAGGTATGCTTTTGCCACGCTCAGGTCCGGGCTTACCCGTACGGCGCTCACCGAGATGAGCGTCCCCGGCATCGCCTGGGTTTGCTTTTGGAATATATCGCTCAGTTCTTTCTGAAGGAGGCGTTCAATCTTGTTTAATCGTTTCGTATCCATAGCGTAATGTTTTTATTTTTTCCAGATAACGGTAAGGCCGTCGCGTAAAGGTAATATAACTTTTTCTATTCTGGCGTCTTGCCTTATCTTTTCGTTAAATTCGATGATGCCGGCGGTTTGCTTATCGCCCGGGGGAGGCGTCTCGAATACCTTTCCGTCCCAAAGGATGTTGTCGGCCAGGATGATCCCTCCTTTGCGCACCAGCGGGAATACCAGGTCGTAAAAGGCCGGGTAAAGGCGTTTGTCCGCATCGATGAAAACCATGTCGAATGTTTCGCCGAGGGCAGGGACAATCTGCATGGCGTCGCCAAAGAAAAGTTTTATCTTCTTTCCGTGCGGCGAGCGGGGGATATAGTTCATGATGAAGTCCTCCATCTCGTCGTTTATCTCGATGGTGTAGATAAGGCTGTCGTCGTCGACGCCTTCGGCCATGCAAAGGGTGGCGTATGCCGTATACGTTCCTATCTCGAGGATACGTTCCGGGCGGAATAGCCGGCAGATCATTTTAAGTATCCGCCCTTGCAGATGGCCGGACAGCATACGCGGACGAAGCAGGTTGACGTGCGCATCCCTGTAGAGGGTTGCCAGAAGCTCGCCTTCTTCGTCTATATGCGAAAGGATATAAGCCTCCGATTTGTCCGAAGCCGTCATTTTTTTTCTTTGAATGTGGGGAGCGAATAGCTTTCGGCGTTGTCGAGCACTTTTCCCACATTATTGATTTCCAGAAAGGTTGTTCCGCCTCCTTCGCCAAAGCTCCCGCTCAGATACGCTACCATATCGTTATGGGTGATATGCCCGCTGTTGATAAGCTCGCGCAGGGCGTCGAAAAAGTAAGCGCGGCGGCTGTCGTTCCAGGCCTGGTGAACGGCCCATACCCCGTAGGAAAGCGAAAGCCTCCGCATAACGCTTTCGTTATAGCAGATGGCGTATACGGGCGACGTTCCCCTGAAGGCTGCCAGGTAGCGGGCTGTGCGCCCGGTATGGCTGTCGGTGATAATCGCTTTCACATGTAGTTTGGACGACGATTTTACGGCCTGCTTTGCCAGAAACGAAGTAACGTCCAGGTCGCTCCCCCCAATCGGTACGCGGATGTCGTTGGCCGCCAGCTTGGTCTTCTCGGCTTCCCGGGTTATTTTCGCCATGGTCTGTACGGCTTCCACCGGATATTTGCCGTAGGCCGTCTCGCCGCTCAGCATCAGGGCGTCTGTACGGTAATAGATGGCATTGGCTATGTCTGTTACCTCGGCGCGCGTGGGGCGCGGGTTCGTTATCATGGAGTGTAGCATCTGTGTGGCTACGATCACCGGCTTTTTTACTTCTACGCATTTGCGGATCAATACCCGCTGAATACCCGGTATTTTTTCCGCCGGCACTTCGATTCCGAGGTCGCCCCGGGCAACCATGATGCCGTAAGCCGGTTCCAGTATCTCGTCTATATTGTCTACCCCTTCCTGGTTCTCTATCTTGGCGATAATCTTTATCGGGCTGTTGTGTTCGTCCAGTATGCGTTGGATATCCAGCACGTCCTGTTTGCTCCGTACAAACGAGTGCGCAATAAAGTCGATATCGTTTTTGATGCAGTAAAGGATATTGTTCCTGTCTTTTTCGGTTAAAGAAGGAAGGTTGATCCGTACGCCGGGGACGTTTACGCTTTTGCGACTGCCCAAAACGGCGTCGTTCAGAGCTTCGCACACGAGGTAGCCGGCGTGTTTCTCTACTACCTTTAAGTCGAGGTCTCCATCGTCAATCAGCATATCGTCGCCCACCTTCATATCGATCGCGAAATTCCGGTAGGATACGCAGATGCACTCCGCTGTGGTTTCGGCGTCGGGGTCGCCTTTCACCTTTATTTTATCGCCCGTTTTAAACGTTATTGCGGCTTGCGCTGTCGTCGTCCGTATTTCCGGCCCTTTGGTATCCATCAACAGGCCGATCCTGTTCGATACGGCGCGTACATTGGTTACTATTTTGTTAAAACCTTCTTCGTTGAGGTGCGCCGAATTCATGCGTACGACATTCATCCCCGCGTGATATAATTCACGTATAAAATCCACTTCGCAACGCTGGTCGGAGATAGTTGCTACAATCTTTGTATGCTTCAACATAAAAATGATATTTTAAAGTTGACAACTGCCGGTTGTCAATTGATTAATGCTACTAACGCTAATTCGTATGATTTGAGGCCGAAGCCTGCGATAACGCCTTTGCAGGCAGCCGAAATCATAGAGTGGCGCCTGAATTCTTCACGGGTATGCACATTTGAGATATGCACTTCCACTACCGGCGATTCAACGGCCTTTATCGCATCGTGTAAAGCGACGGATGTATGCGTGTAAGCGCCTGCATTCAGGATAATTCCATCATAGCTGAAACCCGTTTCGTGTATCTTGTCGATTAACTCTCCTTCCACATTGCTCTGGTAACAGTCAATTTCACAGGAAGGGTATCGATTGCGTAAAACTTCCAGATACGCTTCAAACGAAGTATTGCCGTAAACGGCGGGTTCACGCTTTCCCAGCAAGTTTAAATTAGGACCGTTAATAATCTGAAACTTCTTCATTGTCTTGTAAGTTTATTACCTTTGTACCGGTAGCTGATAACCATAAACGGAGCAAAGGTAGTGATTTTATGAAAGATATTATACGCAAATATCATATTTATCTTCGTTTGGAGAAGTCTCTTTCTCCTAATTCGGTGGAGGCTTATATGGCCGATTTGGATAAACTGCGCGGGTTTATGGAGAGTGAAGGGCTTTCCTATAAGGAGATCGCCTATGGAAACCTCCAGCAGTTCGTTGCCCAGTTGCATGACGTCGGGATTCATCCCCGTTCCCAGGCGCGTATTATCTCAGGCGTCAAATCATTCTACCGCTTTCTTTTAACAGACGGTTATATAACGGATGACCCGACGGAACTCCTGGAATCTCCTAAAATCGGTTTGAAACTGCCGGAAGTATTGACCGTAGACGAGATAAACGGCGTCATCGATACAATAGACCTGTCTTTAGCCGAAGGCCAGCGAAACCGCGCTATGCTTGAAGTGCTTTACAGTTGCGGGCTTCGCGTCTCGGAACTGATAACGCTTCGCTACCCGGACGTTTATTTTGACGAAGGCTTTATCAAGGTAGAAGGGAAAGGCAGCAAGCAACGGCTTGTCCCTGTTTCCGAAACGGCGCTTCATGAGATTAAAAACTATTTATACGATAGAAACCTGGTGAAAGTAAAGAAAGGCTATGAAGATATTCTCTTTCTCAGCCGGCGGGGGACAGGCTTGTCGCGGATTATGGTATTCCATGTTATCAAGCGACAGGCAGAGATGGCCGGGATACATAAGAACGTCAGCCCGCATACGTTCCGTCACTCTTTTGCCACCCATTTGCTGGAAGGGGGCGCTAATTTGCGCGCTATCCAGGAAATGCTTGGCCATGAAAAGATTACCACCACCGAAATATATACCCATGTCAGCCGGGAGTTCCTTCGTAAAGAAATATTAGAGCATCATCCGCGAAACAGGAAATAGAAAAACGCCCAGGCGCTTTTGCCTCTTATTCCGGTTTAAGAGAAAAGAGGAGGAGGAACTTCCGGAATCTTCACTACATTTGTACCCTTTTTTATTTATTAAAACAAAATAGTATGAGAATGAAAAGATTCTACCCTGCAATCGTATGTTTATTGATTGCAGGTATTGGTCATCTGAATGCACAAATCAATGGCGATTTTGAAAGTTGGGTTGTAGACACGCGGGGAAATGGCGCTTTGCCCGGGCAATACCTGAGGCCGGGAACGCAGCCGGACGGCTGGGAAGCCTCCAACGTAAACCAAAAGGTATTTATAGAAAAGAAAGAAACGCTGGTTACTCCCGATGGAGGCAGAATGGGCGGCTCCTCTGCCCGGATGGAAAACAAATTTGTCGGGGTAATGAGCATCGGCAGTAATGCGCCTGCTTACATTACGTTAGGCGTTCCATGGGTATATGCCGTTGTCGACCTTAGCGCATGCGCCGGCGGAACGCTTGGCGGCATTTCGTATACCGAACGCCCCGACTCGATTGCAGGTTATTTTAAACGCTCGCTTGGCGGAGAAAAAGCGGAGAATGCGCTTATTCTTGCTTATTTATGGGAAGGAACAGCCACGTCGACCGTCCCGGTAAACCCGACGGGCGGTATTTCTTCAACAGAAACGGCGGAAGTGCAGGATCAAGATATTTCTGTTTTAAACAGCCGGGACGGAGCTACGTTGATAGGTAAGGCCGAATATCAAATCAGCGGCGAACCGGGCGATTGGACACGCATTGCCATCCCTTTTGAATATTACAGCAGCCGCAGGCCCGAAAAATTGAATGTCATTATTTCTTCCGCCAATTATTACGACCGCGGAGCTATCGGCAATGGAAATATTTTATGGGCAGACGATGTGGAGCTGGTCTTCAAATCAACAATAAAGCAAACGGAACTATCCATACCCGGTCTGCCTTACGAATGCTTCTACGGAAGCGAAACGGCTTTTATCCCTGCATCCAATGATACGAATACGGAAATTCAAATCTCGGTAGAAGACCCTGCCATAGTAACGATAGAAAACGGTATCATGAAATTCCGGAACGCCGGCCGTACCCGGGTAACGGTGTCGCAGGCAGGTAATAATTTGTTTACAGGCGCGGAATCAACGATTACCGTTACCGTTAAACCGGCCCCGCTAACTGTCGGCCTGTGCCATGCGACTACCGAATCAGACACAGACCCTGTTTATGCTTTCATTTACGAAGGGCTTACCGATGCCGATGGGGATATTGTTTGGTCAAGGCCGGAACAGGTATTCGGAACGCTTCCATTGGCTCAAGCCTATACGGATAAGGGCGAAAAAGTAACCTTCCCTGCCGAAGCCGGCACATATACCATTAAATGGCTGCAAAAACCGGTAGCTTACAATTACGCCGTCAGGGTAGATGAAACCGAGAGAACATTAACGGTAACAGAACGCTCTACAACCGGAATAACAGAAATAAGCGAAGGAGTCACTGTCTATACGCATCCGGGAAAACTCTGTATAAATAGCGACAAACCGGCAAATGCAGCCATCTATACATTGCAGGGAAGCGCCTGTTTCCAAAAGAACATAGCTGCCGGACAGACAAGCGTTTCCCTCCCAAAAGGACTTTATATAGTCAAGATTAATAACAGCGTCCGGAAAGTTGTTATTCAGTAATAAGATAAACGCCCATTTTCGCGGGTATATTCGCTGTCATAATCCGGGTGGCGATATAAAAAACAGGGGCAATGTATCCCTCGTAAAGGCACAATTATCCCTGTTGATGGACGTATGGGTTAAGGTTATGATTGTAATGGTTGCTGGCGAATTATGATGAGTACAGTTTCCCGTATGGCCGACCGGTATAAAGCCTTGGCAATATACCGGACAAACTCCTTATACTCAAAATATTGTCTGTCAGTCCGGAGAGGCCGCAACTGTTAAATTCTTTGATGACGAAAGAAATTCCCGCAAAAGGCAGTGACAGTCTGTAATTGTTTTTGTAATTCCATCGCGCAGGACCCTGTTTTTTTAGCGGCGCATAAAAACAGGTGAAATCCTGCGCATGGTAAAGTGTTTGGTAAATTATTTTACTTCAACGCTTTGCCTGATATGGAAATACAAATATCTGCGGATTTAAGGAATATACGGGAAGATGAAAAAAGTAAATATCATTTTAGTAATTTTCCTGCTTGGAATGGCAGGATGCGGAAGAGAAAGCAAACAATCAACGGATGATTTTATCACCGTTGACGTTACGGCAAAGTATCCTGAAAAGGAACTCATCCTTCAAGACTTTCCGGATGTGGAATACATTCCGCTGGAAACGAACGATGAGTTTCTTACTACGGCCCATATACAAGCCATTGGCGAGGACGTCATGCTATTTAGAAATGCAATTCGACGCGCTTCGAATGGTGATATATTTGTCTTTCATCGTCATTGCGGCCTTCCCCTTCTTTGCGAAGAACGAAACAATCCGGCGAATACAAGGCGCCTTGATTGCTTCACTGCATTCGCAACAACGGTATCCGGCTTTCCGTATGCAATGCACAAAACCATACCG
>JAITRG010000247.1 GCA_031288515.1 Tannerellaceae bacterium | reverse complement strand
TTCCGCTTCCCCGCCGTATAGATATTCATTCTCATTAGCTAAATTGGCTTTGAAAGGAAGGGTCGTTTCGGATTTATAATAAATATGCTGCACCGTGCCGCCCAGGATGTGTATCAGCGCTTCGGCTATCCGGCGGCGCGCGTAATGCATGCCTGCCGAGTGGGCCTGTATTACCGCCGTATGCGAATACATGTCGATAATTAATCCGGGCAGATTGTCTCCTTCGCCATGCACCAGGCGGTATGTATTGTTATCTCCTGCCCCGGCCAATCCTAATGACAGGCGTAATGTATAAGCCGCCTGAAGCCGCCGCTGCCAGAAACCGTTATCGATATCCGCCTGTTCGAACGACAGTATCCGTACGGCAATGCTGCCTATCTGGTAGTGCCCGATAGCCAGAAAACGCTGGTTGGCTCCGTAGACTTCCACTATATCCCCTTCGTCCGGTTTGCCTTCGATAGATTGTATCGCTCCGGAGAATATCCAGGGATGGAAACGCAGAAGGGATTCTTCTTTTTTAGGTTTGAGAACAACTTTACTATACTTCATTATCCTGCTTTAGTTTATTATATATTTTCAGGCATGCCCAAGCGTCCAATGCTGCATATCTTTGCTGGGAGTCCGACAATCTGTCGGCTTCCCAGTTCGAGAGGCGTTGCCCCTTGGATATCTTTCTGCCGAACAGGATAGCGTATATCTTTTGCAGACTGGCGTCTTCAATCCCGAACTGCCCTACATAGCTTTGCAAATCGAGAAAATTGTGCGGCTCGATATCCGTCCGTTTCTTTATCGCCCCAAAATCATCACGCAGGGAAAGCCCGATCTTCAATATCGTATCATTTGATAAAAACCCTTCCAGCGTTTTCGGTATGCCTATCTTATTCAGCCGGAACAAGAAACAAACATTTTCCGTAGCTATTTGCATTAAAGCGATTTTAAACCGCTGTCCTTTCGTAAAGCTCGGGCGGGTCTCCGTATCAAAACCTGTCTTTTCATATTTCGATAAGTACTCAACCGCATGGCCGGCATCTTTCTTCGTCTCTATTATTATTACCCTGCCTTTATATTCTTCTACCGGAAGAATCGCTATTTGTTCTTTCGTTATTGACTGCGTGTACTGTATCATTCCGTTTCGTCCGTTTCTAAATATTCTCCTTCACTGTAACGTATGGCATGAAGGGCTTTCAATGCGTTTAACAACCGCTGCCCCCAGTATTCGCGGAAGTTTATCCTGCACACTGCCATGGCGCTTTGCATAATCTCTTCGTTCCCTTGCCTGAACAAAGAAATAAAGTTGCCGGCGTCTTGGTAAACATCCGCCAGGTTTTCCGAAATAAATGCAGCTATCGGGGTATCGCTATATTGCATGTCGGGATGAAATGTTTCCAGATACGTATCATGTTCGCCTAATAAGACGCTTATCTGGTTACGGACAGACTCATACATATCTTCTGTTATGGTATATTCGAGTTCGATATCGTCGTCCGGCAATACTTCGGGAAGCAGGGCGGCTTTCAGATACAACAGGGGCAACATCTTCGCCGCCTTATCTACAAATTCAAGTATTGTAAACCGGCCCGCCGTTTCCGCCAAAGAACAATATTCTAATGCAACGGTTACAAATTCAAGCGTATCCCGTTCGTATATAGGATTTTCAATTTTATCCATACCTGTTTCTTATCCTAACAATGAAATGCAAAAATAACAAATTAATTAAAAGGAGAAAAGGGAGAAGGGAAAGAAAGGGGAGAAAGGCCATAAGGCATGCTTTTTTATTATATTGTATCTCTCTTAAAATCTGTTTTAATTTTATTCAATAATAATTTTACAGAAGCCATGAAAAAGATAGACGTCGTATCCTGTAATTACCTGAAAAAATGATTCTAATTATTTGGATAAAATATTATAATCATTTTATAAAGTATCATATTCGTTTTGTGAAAATATTCGAATGGTTCCCTCAGGATTATACAATGCTTCTTTTGTTAAAACATAATACATGCCTCTTCGTCTATCATACAGGGCGAAAGAAAAAAAATCATTGTGACGCCTTCAGTAAACCATTACGACGGTTTGGTAAAGACGTCGTAATGGTCTGTTGAAGACGTCGTAATGGTTTACTCAACACATCATAATGATTGACTTTTCCTGAAACAGGTTTACGGTCTTGGGTTTAATAACTAAAATAATTTTACGCAAGCATGCTGCTCTCGTATGATAACCTGTCTGTCTGACTCCTTTTCTCACCCCTTCATTCAGCTTTCAGCTTTATTGCAACCGATTGGTTTACAGGATGAAAATCCTGAAAAAAGACCGTTCAGCCTCCTTTCAGGAAACCGGAAGAGAGGGATTTATTCCATAAAAAAATCATTATACAGTCATCAGTAAACCAGTATAATGCCTTCAGTAAACCATTATATACTCTTTACCAAACCATTATAATGTCTTTAGTAAACCATAATAATGGTCTGTTGAAGGCGTCATAGCGCTTTTTTTCAGTCTTCGCAATGCTTCATCAGAGTCTTCTCAATGGTTTACCAAAGGCATTGCAATGGCGTTCTAAAGTCATCGTAATGGTTTGAAAAAGAGGGCACAATGATTTTTTTTCTCTTTTACCGGCCCCGTATTTTTTTGCTGAAAGAAGGCTGAACGGTCTTCTTTCAGCCATAGCTGTTCATACGCAAGCACTTATAAACCGGATGAAAGATGAAAGATAGCGCCAGACAAGCCTGTGTAATGGGGTTAATGGCATGGGCCTGAATAAGGGGGATGGGGCTTTATGCTTTTGATGAGAAAGTATTAATGTGTTAAAGTAGAAATAAAGGAGTTTCCCTTTCTCCAAAAACGAGCGATTAGAGAGAAGAGTTAGTAACAGACATATCAGGATTAATTGATGAAAAATCATTTGTCGACCGTTCCAGGGACGACTCGGAGGGACAATTCGAAAGGGGAGCGTAAACTTCCTTTTAAATCGCTGAAAGTAATGCTGTTAAGAAGGATAAAATCATCGCTTCAACGCGAGTTGGACTCTTTTTTCAAAACGGTTTTATCTATCGGTTACAACGTCATAATCCGGGTGGCGATATAAAAAACAGGGACAAGTATCCCTCGAAAATACTTCTTTTGAAGGAAAAACGGCTAAGAAACCTCTACAAAAAACTTTATTTTTTTTAGCTTTTCAGTCACATCTTACATAAAGCGTTTATACTCATTACAATAAGCGTGACTGAACGTGTGATTGAACGTGACTGGAGGTGACTGACGATAAGCCGGCCATCGTTCGGGCAGGGAGGGAAACAGG
>JAITRG010000244.1 GCA_031288515.1 Tannerellaceae bacterium | reverse complement strand
AGCACATGAGAGAACTTTTTGATGTCGGGCAGTTATAAACTGACCGATACAGGGAGAGCTTGCCTCCAAACTTAAACAAAGGATATGAATACGAAAAAAACTAATCGCTGAATCGCTGGTATCTGTCTCTTCGTTTGCGTATTCTTAATAAAAAAAGTAATTTTGCATTTTACAAATGACTCAAATTAATGGAAGAAAATAAAAACCTGCTGATGAAGAGCGCCATGTTTTATGGCTTGCTGTTAGGTATTTTCTGGGCTGTAAAGTATGTCTTTTTTATTTTAGGGGTAACGACGCCTTTCATGCAGGTTGTTTACTGGGCGCTAACATCTCTTACCCTCTTGTTTGCTTATATTTTTACGAATACATATAAATTCTTGATTGGAGGGAAAATAAGCTTTTTCCATGCTTGGCAGTTCGGTATTTTGCTTTATTTCTTTGCCGCCCTGATCATTTCGCTGGAGCATTATGTGTTTTACCGGTATATTGCCTCGCCCGACTTTATTTCGTCATCGATAAACCAGGCTATCAGCTTGATGAAAGACTTGGACTTAAGCATGCAAATGAAAGAGGCCATTGATAAAATAACCGTCCCCACGCCCATCCAGATGGCCATTCAGGGAATATTTAATAATGTATTCTATGGTATTATACTATCCATACCTGTCGCCGCATTATTATGCCGTAATAATTCAACAGGATTAATCAATCAAAACAACCAAGGAGGAAACAAGCTATAATGGACCTTTCAGTAGTTATCCCTTTATATAATGAAGCCGAGTCATTGCCGGAATTGGCAGCCTGGATTGAACGGGTGATGAATGAGCATCATTTCAGTTACGAGATCATCTTTGTAAATGATGGCAGTACCGATAATTCGTGGGAAATAATCAAAGAACTTCAACAGAAATCACCTCTGGTGAAAGGTATCAAATTCCGCCGTAACTATGGGAAATCGCCGGCTTTGCAATGTGGCTTCCAGAAGGCGAAAGGCGATGTTGTCATCACGATGGACGCCGATTTACAAGATAGCCCGGACGAGATACCCGAACTATACCGTATGATAAAAGAAGACGGATATGACATGGTGTCCGGCTGGAAAAAGAAGCGTTACGACCCGCTCGCCAAAACGATTCCGACCAAGTTATTTAACGCTACGGCCCGTAAATTCTCCGGCGTACAATTACACGATTTTAATTGCGGGCTTAAAGCGTACAGGAACATCGTTGTCAAAAACATAGAAGTATATAATGATATGCACCGCCATATACCTTATATGGCTAAAATTGCCGGATTCGGAAAGATCGGAGAAAAGGTTGTCCAGCATCAAGCCCGTAAATACGGAAGCACTAAGTTCGGATTAGACCGTTTTGTAAATGGTTACCTGGATTTAATCACGCTTTGGTTTACGGCAAAATTCGGGAAGAAGCCTATGCACTTCTTTGGATTATGGGGAAGCGTTATGTTCGTTATCGGGTTTGTCGCTTTAGCTTATGTATTGGTAATGAAGCTGGTTTCTATTCTGTCCGGCGATTTGCGCCCGCTCGTTACGAACTCTCCTTATTTTTATATATCGCTCGCTGCTATGATACTTGGAACGCAAATGTTTCTGACGGGATTCCTCGGCGAACTGATTTCCCGGGACTCCCCCAAACGTAATCGATATCAAATTGAAGAAGAGATATGAGAAGCCAGGAATTACGTAAATTAGCGCCGGAACTCGACTCGCTGCGTTTGGGCAGCGGATGGAGCATAGACGATTTAGGCAAACCTCAGATTATTGTGGAAAGCAGCTACGGACACAGCCATCCCGGAAGCACCCACTTGGACAAATTGGTAGAAGAAGCCGACAAAGGCGTAAATGACGGAGGGGGCAAAGCGGCCAATTACTATGTGACGGATATTTGCGACGGTGAAGCCCAGGGGCACGACGGTATGAACTATTCGCTCGTATCGCGCGAGGTAATGGCTGCCATGATCGAGATTCATGTAAAAGCGACGCCTTTCGACGCCGGTATATTCATTGCCAGTTGCGACAAATCGGTTCCGGCTCATTTAATGGCTATTGCACGGGTTAACATGCCTTCCGTACTCATTCCCGGCGGTATTATGAAAGCAGGGCCCGATTTGCTGACGCTTGAACAAATCGGTAAGTACAATGCCCGGTTTGCCCGCAAGGAAATAACGGAAGAGCAATTCATGGCCTACAAACGCGATGCATGCCCCGACTGTGGCGCCTGCTCATTTATGGGGACGGCCTCCACCATGCAGGTAATGGCCGAAGCGCTGGGAATTGCGATGCCCGGCTCGGCCTTAATCCCTACGCACGTACATTATCTGAAAGACGTCACCCGGCGGGCCGGCGAACGCGCTATTACATTAGCCAATGAAGAATTACTTCCGTCGGAAATCATGACGTATGAAGCTTTCGAGAATGCCATTATGGTACATGCCGCCATTGCCGGTTCCAGCAACAGCCTGCTGCATCTTCCGGCTATTGCGCATGAATTGGGGATAACGCTTTCTCCCGGCTTATTCGACAAAATCCATCAAAAGATTCCGTTCTTATTAAATATACGCCCCAGTGGTTACTGGCCGGGCGAATACTTCTGGTATGCCGGAGGAACGCCGGCTATTATGGAAGAAATCAAAGATTTCCTGCACTTGAATGTACGCACCGTAACCGGGAAAACGTTGGGCGAGAATCTTGATATCCTGCGCCAAACCGGTTTTTACGAAGGTTGTAACAAATATCTTCCGGCGCTGGGCGTTAAAGCAAGCGATATTATCAAACCGCTGGGCGACCCCATCCGTCCGCAGGGCGCTATTGCTGTTTTAAAAGGGAATCTTGCTCCCGAAGGGGCTGTAGTAAAACACGCTGCCGTCTCGCCTAAACTGATGCAGGTTACATTGAAAGCACGCGTGTTCGACTGTGAAGAAGACGCGCTTCAGGCGGTACTAAAGAAGGAGATTCATCCAGGCGAAGCCGTCTTTATCCGGTATGAAGGCCCGAAAGGAAGCGGTATGCCGGAAATGTTTTATACCACGGAAGCGATCGCTACCGACCCGGAATTAATCGAAACGGTAGCTTTAATTACCGACGGACGTTTCTCCGGCGCTACCCGCGGGCCGGCTATCGGACATGTTTCGCCCGAAGCATCCGAAGGAGGGCCTATTGCATTGGTGGAAGAAGGGGATTTGATTCGTATCGATATACCTGCCCGCAGGCTGGATATTACAGGCGTTGCCGGATTGCCTGAAAGTCCGGAAGAAATAGACAGGGTACTTGCCGGGCGCCGGGATAAATGGAAACGGCCGACTCCCCGTTATACGAATGGGATTTTAAGTATTTATACCAGGAATAGCGTATCTCCGGTGAAAGGGGGATATATGTTTTAGTAGAAAGTCGTTAGTTATTAATAAAAAAATGTTTTTATGAAAAAGATTGTCTGGTTTATACTGAGTGTTTATTGGCTTGGGTTATTGGCTTGTACAGATAAGGGGGAATATATTGAAGAGAGCGGTTCGGTATTCCATACATTATACCATATCAAGTATCAGTCTGCCAAGTTATTGACGGAAGAAATTGATAAGGAACTGCAGGATTTCAACCTCTCTTTGAATCCTTTTAATCCCAACTCTATTATAGCGAAGGTTAATAATAACGAACCGGTAGAAGTAGACGACTGGTTTGCCGATGTATTCAATAAAGCGCAGGAAATAGCCGCGCGCACGGATGGCATTTTCGATGCAACCGGAGCCCCGCTGTTCAACCTCTGGGGATTCGGATTCAGTAAAATGGATAGCGTAACGCCTCAAATAGTAGATAGCATACGGGCGTTTGTAGGCTATAAACGGATACGGCTGGAGGGAAAATCAATTGTAAAAGACGACCCGCGTATCATGCTTAACTTCTCGGCTATTGCCAAAGGGTATGCCTGCGACGTAATCGCCCGCTTGCTCGAACGCGAAGGAGTAGCCAATTATATGGTAGAAATAGGCGGCGAAATAGCCATAAAAGGCGTCAATCAAAACGGCGTCTGCTGGCGTACCGGTATCAATAAACCGGAAGACGACCTGGACGGAGTAAACAAAAGTATCGAAGAGGTGGTACAGCCTTGCAGGCAATGTGGCATAGCTACGTCGGGCGATTACCGGAACTTTTACGAAAAAGACGGCAAAAGATATGCCCACACCATTGACCCGCGCACCGGTTATCCCGCCGGACAAAACATCCTGAGCGCTACTGTCGTGGCAGAAAACTGTATGATTGCCGACGGATACGCCACCGCCTTTATGGCGTCGGGTTCCGAAAAGGCGATAGAACTGGCTGAATCCATTCCCGAAATAGACTATTACCTCGTTTACCTCGATGAGCAGGGAAAACATCAAATTGCCTGTTCCAAAGGAATGCGTGCTTATCTTCCCAACCGGAAAGCATTGGATATTCTAGAAAACCCTTAATTCCTGATAAACCCGCTGGACGGGCAGGCCCATCACATTGTAGAAAGAGCCTTGGATACCTTCTATCGCCACATAGCCTATCCATTCCTGTATACCATAAGCTCCTGCCTTATCATAAGGGTGAAAGGTATCGATATAATAGATGACGTCTTCGTCGCTGACGGGGGCAAAGCTTACGGTTGATACAACGGAAAAAGAAACCGATTTGCTCCGGGTGGTAAGGCATACGCCTGTTATTACCTCATGCGTTTTGCCAGAGAGCGTCTGAAGCATACGGAAAGCATCGGCACGATCTGCCGGTTTTCCTAATACCTTATTATTTATACAGACAATCGTATCGGCGGTGATGAGCAGTTCATTTTCCTGCAACGCAGGGAGGTACGCCTTCGCCTTCTTAGCGGCGATATAGAGAGCTATTTCCTCTGATTTCAACGAATTGGGATAGGATTCGTCTAAACCGGGCATTGGTTTTACTTCAAAAGGAAGGCCCAGCCCGGCAAGCAATTCTTTTCTGCGGGGAGAATTAGAACCTAAAATTAGTTTATATGGATGCAGGTTGGTAAGCATATATCTGTCAATAAGGTGAGGCTACCAGTCGAAATCGCCTTCGCACATCCAGATTCCCTGCGCCTTCAGGGTTTGTTCTATCACATCCCGCGCTACGCCTTCCCCGCCCTTCCGGTGCGAGATATAGCCGGCGATTCCTTTTATTTCGGGAACGGCGTCTGCCGGGGCAACCGCCAGGCCTGCACGCAGCATAGTCTCGTAATCCGGTATATCATCGCCGGCGTATAGGATTTCTTCGTCTTTCAAACCCGTTTCGCGGGCGAAATCTTCAAAGTCGGTTATCTTTCGCATGCTATGCATATAGATGTGCTGAACGCCTAAACCGGAAAAGCGCAAACGCACCGCCTCCGAACGCCCGGTAGTAATAATGCCAATCCGGAACCCTTTCTTTGCAGCCAGATGAATGGCGTATCCGTCTTTTGTGCTGATTGTACGCATCGGCTCTCCGCTGGGATACAGAGAGACCACTTCCCGTGAAAGGACGCCATCTACATCAAACACAAAGGCTTTTATCTTCGTTAAATCATAGTTGATACTACTCATGCTGCAGGCTTTCTTTATATATATTCTGGCTGATCAGCCGGTAAATCGTTTGCACGCCCAAGTCGGACAGCATAGCCATTTGTTTATCCATTATCTCTTTGTCAAAACGGACAGCCGGGCCAGTCTGCGCCTCTTCCGGGGACATCTCAGACAATTTCAGGGCTGTCTCCGTTATCAACGGCAAGAGCAAATCAGTAGACACGCCCTGTTCTTCCAGAATCTGACTTGCCAGCAAATACATATGATTCGTAAAATTGCAGGCAAATACGGCAGCCAGATGAAGATATTTCCGTTTTTCCGAATCCAGTTCCTGCGCATTGCCTGAAAGCGCAATGGCTATCTTCTTCAGCATCTTCATATCGTCCGGGTTATTTACCTCAAAGAAAATCGGCGTCTGGTCTAACTTCATCCGTCTCTTTTTCGAAAAAGTCTGTAAGGGATAAAACACGCCATATCTTTTTGCCTTCCCTTCAAATACCTGCATGGGTACGCTCCCCGCCGTATGCACCCACATGCCGTCGTTCGGTTTCATTTGGGCGATTACCTCCGGCAGGGCTGTATCTTTCAGGGAAAAAATATATAAATCCGCATCGGGAATAACTTCGCCGATATGGATTGTCCACTGACAGTTTAATTTCTTTGCAAGAGCTTCGGCGCTTTCACGCGAACGACTGTAAATCTGTGCAATAGTCATCCCGGCTCGTTGCATTTCAAGTGATACGCAAGTGGCTAAATTACCCGCTCCTATAAATACAATTTTCATACTCGTTAGAATATTTTTACTTTTTCTCTGCATGCAAAGGTAACTATTGGACGGCTATTTTTCCGTCTTCCATGTAAAAAAATAAATGCAATATCCGTTTAAATCGCTCGAAACCCCTCAAAACCCCTGACGTAATATGAAGTTTAATTGGGGCCGGGCGCCGGGTAAACGGTTTTTTTTGACTTCCCGTATACGCTCAGGCTCTTTTTACCGTTAATACTTTATAACAGAAAAACAGCTTATGAAACTTCGTGCTTTCGCAGCGCTACTATTTATATTATTACCCGTAACAGGTTTCGGGCAAAACCGGATCAAAATAACAGGCAACGTACGGGATGCAGACGGCAATCCTCTCGAATTAGTGGTGGTGCAGGTTAAAAATACCATGATTGGCGCCATGACAAATGAGAAAGGATTCTATACGCTGTCGGTTGCTCCGGCGGATTCGCTTACCGTCGTATTTTCCTGTTTGGGATTCAATAAGGCCGAACGTATTATCCCATCCGCCCAAGCCGATATGCGGCTGAATGTACAAATGAACTATGCCGTTTTGTCTTTGGGCGAAGTATCCATTACGGCTGCGCGAAGGCAGATTAATACGCTCGAAAGTATTGACGCCGGTAAGGTAAGGCTTCTGCCCGATCCTTCGGGAGGTAGCATCGAGAGTTTGGTTGTTA
This sequence comes from Tannerellaceae bacterium, assembly GCA_031288515.1. GTDB lineage: Bacteria > Bacteroidota > Bacteroidia > Bacteroidales > Tannerellaceae > DFXE01. Next base: position 11,956 of record JAITRG010000244.1, on the reverse strand, counting down.
CCCACGCCGGCGTTTCGTCTAATAATGAATTGAGTTCGCAATATTCCGTACGCGGAGGCAGTTATGACGAAAATATTGTGTATGTCAATGGCTTGGAAGTATTCCGCCCCTTGCTTATCCGCTCGGGACAGCAGGAAGGGTTAAGTTTTGTAAATCCTGATTTGACAGAGGCGGTTAACTTTTCTGCCGGAGGTTTTGAAGCGCGATATGGCGACAAGATGAGTTCTGTATTGGATATTACGTACAAAAAACCGGAAAAGCAGGAAGGCTCCGTATCGGGAAGCTTGCTGGGGGGAAGCGCTTATATGGGAAGCGCTACCGGCAAATACGCACAGGTAACCGGTTTCCGTTACAAAACAGGCCGTTCTCTCCTGAAAACAATGGATACCGATGCGGAATACAATCCGAACTTTATCGACTTGCAAACGTATATGACCTATGAATTTGCTCCCAAATGGGAAGTGAATTTCCTGGGAAACTTGTCTGTGAATACTTTCAAGTTTACCCCTCACAGCCGGGAAACGAAGTTCGGAACAATAAAGAACCGCCAAAATTTCAATGTAATCTTCGAAGGGAAAGAAAAAGATAAATTCCAAACTCTTTTCGGAGCGCTCACCTTAAAACATAACCCAACCGAGAACACGGAAGTAGGACTGCAGGCGTCGGCCTTTAACAGCCGGGAGGAAGAGAGCTACGATATATCCGGAACCTATTGGCTGAGCCGGAATGATGAGGCGTCGGGATCAGGCGATGAGAGCGATACGTCGCCCCTTTCGCTCGGAAGCTATCACGAACATGCCAGGAACCGGTTGCATTCAAGTGTGATAAACGTGGGGCACTATGGTTCGACCCGCATAAAAAGTAATACAATAAAGTGGGGCGCCACTGTCCAGTTTGAAAATATAAGCGACCGGATCAGCGAGTGGGATAAAAGGGACTCGGCCGGTTACTCCATGCCTCACAGGGAAGATGATGTACGCGTTTTTTCCAACCTTTATTCAAACAACGAATTAGGGAGTACGCGTATATCGGGGTATGTCCAGGATGTATTCAAGTTTCGCATGCCCCAGGGATTATTTACGCTGACAGGAGGTGTACGCGGAAGCTACTGGACGTATAATAAAGAGTTCATCTTCAGCCCGCGCGCTTCACTGGGCTTTATCCCTAACTTCAACCAGGACTTAACCTTCCGGCTGGCGACAGGCGTTTACTGTCAGCCGCCTTTCTACAAAGAGATCCGCATCATAACCAAAGATAAGGAGGGAAACGATATTGTAGCGCTTAACGGGGGCCTTAAATCGCAACGTTCCATCCATTTCATAATAGGAGGAGATTATGCCTTCAAGGCTGTGGAACGGAATTTCAAGTTTACAACCGAATTATATTATAAGAAATTAGACGACCTGAACCCTTATACTGTTGACAACGTAAAGATTCGTTATTATGGCGAAAACTGCGCCATAGGGTATGCTATGGGCATAGATATGAAGTTCTTTGGCGAATTTGTCCCGGGGACAGATTCCTGGATAAGCCTTTCCTTAATGAAAGCCCGGCAAACCATACGCAAAACGGTAAAAGCTCCGTTGCCCAACAATCCCGGCTATAACCTGTCTCTTTTCTTCCAGGATTATTTCCCCGGCTATCAACGCGTCAAATTAAACTTACGCGGTATATTATCAGGCCGCCTGCCGGTTACAGCCCCACGCAAAGGATACGAAGACCATTATTTCGAAACAACCCCTTACCGCAGGGTAGACCTGGGAATGTCGTACCGGTATTTAAAAAATATATGGATAGGGATAGACCTTTTCAATCTCTTCGATATTAAAAACACAAGCTCATACTATTGGATCAGCGACGCCAACAACCAATCGGCCGCAGTACCCAATTACCTGACCGGACGGCAATTCAACCTCCGGCTGATTGTAGATTTCTAACCGGGCTAATTAAACGCGCTTTTGCATTGGAATGGTAATTATTTTGTTTATATTTGAACCCGTTAAATTTTATACTGCATTAATATGAAACGGTTTTGCTTATTATTTGTATTTACGCTTTTTGTTTCCGCTTACTCGCCTGCCCAGAGTAACGAATATAAATGGAAACCTCTTTTTGGGGCGAATCTGGCAGAAGCGGCTTTTAACCCCGAAGCATGGAGCGAAGCAGACGGCGCGCTTACGGCAGCAAAAGACGAAGCGATATGGACAACTGTCGAATATGAAAATTTTGAATTGGAACTGGATTTTAAAAACGACGCCGGAACAAATAGCGGGATCGTTGTCTATTGTACGGACGTCAATGACTGGATACCCAATTCCGTAGAAATACAAATAGCAGACGATTATTATGAAAAATGGACGAATAGTAAACCTTACGAAAGATGTGGCGCTATTTATGGACACTTGGGCCCCAAACAGGATAAGGCGGTTAAAAAACCGGGAGAATGGAATCATATGCGCGTTAAATGTACCGGACAGCGTATCTCTGTTATCCTGAACGGTAAGAAAGTAACCGAAATGGATATGAGCAAATGGACGTCGGGCGTAACAAATCCCGACGGCTCCGAAATACCGGCCTGGCTGCCCAAACCTTTTGCCGAACTGCCCACAAAAGGGTACATCGGCCTGCAAGGCAAGCATGGAAACGCTACCATCCGGTTTAGAAATATAAAGATTCGCGACGTGAAATAAGTTTCTGTTTTTTATTTGATTCTTGTTCCGCTATTCTTATTTATTTCGGAAGCATGCGTAATAATTACTTCTTTAACTCCTGAACGGATCGCCTCGAATGAGTTTTCAAGTTTAGGAACCATACCTCCTTGTATAATGCTTTCCTGAACATATTGTTTAAATAATTCGCCTGTTAGTTCGGGAATAACGCTGTCGTCGTTGTTTTCGTCTTTCAGCACGCCTCTCTTTTCAAAGCAGAAAACCAGTGTTACATCAAAATAAGGAGCCAAAGCCTTAGCTGTCTCTGCGGCTATCGTATCGGCATTGGTGTTCAATAAATGCCCTTGTTTATCATGTGTTAACGGCGCCAGAACAGGGACAATATGCTGCCGCAAAAGCGACAATAAACAAGCTGCATTTACTTTTTTCACATCCCCTGCATAGCCATAATCAATCTCTTTTACGGGGCGTTTGTCCGAACATATCAGGTTCATATCCGCACCCGTAAGTCCTAACGCATTTACTTCCAACGCTTGCAGGCCTGCTACTATATTTTTATTCACCAAACCGCCATATACCATTGTAACAATTTTCAGCATCTCCATATCCGTAATTCTACGGCCATTCACCATTTTCGTTTCAACTCCTAACTGTGACGCCAACTGTGTAGCCGAACGCCCCCCGCCATGAACCAATACTTTAAAACCCTCAATGCCCGCAAAGTCATGCAGCAAACGCCTCAAAGACGCCTCTTCTTCTACAATTTTCCCTCCTACTTTAATCAAGGTTAATTTTTCCATATATAACTACGTGTTATTTTTGTTGCGAAGATACAAAAAAAAGAAAGATTTATTACCTTTGCGCCATCACGCGGTAGTAGCTCAGTCGGTAGAGCATCAGCTTCCCAAGCTGAGGGTCACGAGTTCGAACCTCGCCTACCGCTCCAAACGACAAATAGTTATTTATTAAGGCTTTGAGTGGATATTCAAAGCCTTTTTCAGTTGTTATTTTTTACCCTGTTTACCCTAAAATCATACAAAAAATATGATATATTTGCAGCATACTTTACAAATACTTTACAAGGCATTATGGCGAAATTCACTCATTGCGTAAGAAATAAAAGGAATGACGGGTTGTATCCCGTATATATACGCGTTTTTCACAACGAAAGCTTGCAATATATTAATACCGGCCTGCTTGTTAGCGACAAGGGGCTAAGGACTACATACGGCAAGTCGGGTAAGAAACAGATTGAAATTTCAGACAGGAGGGTTATAAAGGAATGTCTCGACAGAATTAATTTATATGCAGAGAAGATGAATCTTATCAACGCGAAGGGTATTGATTGTAAAACCCTTGTTGAAATATTGACTGATAAAAACACGGAATTATCATTTACCGAATATGCAAATGAATTCATCAGGGATATGCAGAACCGGAATCGGGATCGTCCGGCCCAAAATTATAGATTGGCTTTAAAGCGCCTGCAGGAGTTTACCGGTAAGGAGAATATATATTTCAATGACTTAACAAGTAAAGTCATAAACGGGTGGATTGATTCAATGAAAGACAGCGCAAGGAAGAAAAGCCTCTACCCTTCATGCGTGAGGTCTGTCTTCAATTCGGCTATACGAAAATACAATGATTACGACTATGATATGATAAGGATAAGAACGAATCCTTTCATCCGTGTTAAGATACCAAAAGAAAAGGCTCCGGAGAAAAGGAGCGTTGAGGCAGAGGTTCTAAACAGGCTGTTTCTTTCCGAAACGTCTTTCCCGTCTTATGACGGTATATCAAGAATGGAACTTGCAAGGGATGTGTCCTTTATAATTTTCTGTCTTGCCGGAATCAATGCGGCCGATCTTTACGATATGAAAAAAAGCTCCCTAAGTACGGAATGGAAGCTATGTTACAACCGAAAAAAGACACGGGACAAAAGCGACACGGGAGCGTATATCGAAATATTGGTTCCGGCGGTCATACGGCCACTGTTTGAAAAATACAGAGGGGGAAAAGATTCATTGTTTATTTTCAGCACAAGATTTTCCGATGAAAATAGATTTGTAAAAACGGTGAATAAAGGTCTTAAATCATTATGCGACGATCTGCACATACAGGAAACCGTCACCACCTATACTTTCCGCCACTCATGGGCAACGATAGCGCAGAACCAATGCGGAGCAAGTACCGAACTGGTTGCTTTCTCCCTGAACCATTCTTCCGCCCACAGGGTAACGGAAGGTTACATCAGGAAGGACTATTCGCCGATAGACGCACTGAATGCCAAAGTCATTGATTTTGTCCTCGTACAGACATTGATTGTATATATACCCCTGTACGCGCTGGCGGTAAATCTGAAAAAAAAATAATTGAAAAAATAGTTGCAGATACAAAAATCATCTTTATCTTTGCCATCGGAATAGTGGAATGGGATTTGGGCGAAAGCCTAAGTTCCAATTTTTCGTGTTTATACGAAATCTTTATTTTCTTCCTGTAAACTCCCCTCACGCAACGAATTAACTCCGGGCGCCTTGCATAAAAAAAGGCGCTTTATGAAATTTTCAGTTTCAAAATCAGAACTTCTTTCCAGGCTGCAGGACGCCGGGAGGATTATCTCAAAAAAACCTGTAACTCCTCTGATGTCATGCTTTCTTTTGCGGACAACCGGCGAACGGCTGTATATATCGGCAGCCGATGCGTCCGGGAGAATCGACACATCCATTGAATGTGCCGCGGATGAAAAGGGAGAGGTATGTATAGAATCGGGCATGATAATCAACGCAATGAAAGAACTCCCTGAACAGCCGGTTATCTTCCGCATTAATACCGTTACATTGAATGTGCGGGTGGATTATCAGGGCGGCAGGTTCGAGATGGCAGGGAAAGACCCCGCTTTATTCCCCGAACCGAAAGGAATACACAACGCCCGCGAAATCACGCTTCCGGCTGAATCCCTGTTTGACGGGCTGCAAAAAACCGCGTTTTGTGCAGCCGACGACTTTTTGCGCCCCATCGTGAACGGCGTATTCATTGAATCCGGCGATACCGGCGTAAACTACGTGGCAACCGACGGACACAGGCTTGCCGTGGTAGAACATCTGCGGGACGGCATGCCGAAGCTGTCGTTTGTATTGCCTGCGCAGGCGGTATCCGTCCTGAAGAGTATCGTACAAAGGTATGCGGAAGAGGTATCAATTACCCTTGGCCGCTCTAATGTGAAGTTTGAAGCGGGGGACTTCCAGATCGTTTCCGTGCCGCAGGAGGGGAAGTACCCAAACTATCGTTCGGTTATCCCCAAGGAAAACGACAAAACGGCCGTCATTGAGACGCAGGTATTCAAAGACGCGATCTCCCGCGTCAGCCTGTTTTCCAATGATAGCAAACTTGTGATCCTTGAGTTTTCGGCGGATACGCTCAAGGTAACGGCAAGCGACGTGGATTATTCCATGGGCGCTGAAGAAACGGTCGCATGCGAATATAAAGGAATCGATTTCAGCATAGGCGTTAACGGCGCCCTTATGTATGAAGCGCTTTCCCGTATCGCATGCGACCGTTCTGTTTTCTCCTTTTCCGAACCGGCGAAGCCCATACTCATAAAGCCGGAAGACCGGAAGGAAGGAGAGGATATAACCTACCTGCAAATGCCAGTATCAATCAACTACTAACAGTTAAAATCATACCAGTATGTTTTTTAAAGAAATAAGCAGCCTTATGTCAGAGGGCGTAGACCTGAATCTGACAATAAAGAAAAGCGGGGAGGCTCTCATCGTAAGCGTGCTCCCCAACGTGACAAACCTGAAGGACGAAGCGGCCAAAAAGATAGCGCCGCTCGTTGTGAAAGGAGCGCCCGGAGAGATGGACGTCGAATTTATCGGGGCTATCTCCGCGCCAATAAGAAAGGTTTCCGGGATGCTGGTTAACATGAGCGCCTTTGAGAAGGCGGCGGATGCGGCTTCCGTGGAAAGCAAGGCCGTGAAAGCGGAAAAAGACAAAGAAAAGAAAGAGGCTGATGCGAAGAAAAAGAAATTCGATCAGCTCTCCAAAAAAGCCGGCGAACTGGAGAAAGACAAAAAATATAAGAACGCCATCGCCTGCCTTAAACAGTCTCTGCAATATGCAACCGGCAAACAGTCCGTAGAGGCGCATATCAAGAAGCTGGAAACGCTCGCCGGCAAAAATTCGCTGTTCGGCGAAATGGATGCCGAAGAGCCGGTAAGGGAGGACTACCTTGGCGACGATTCAGATATCATGGATGTTCCCTTTGAGGATGATACGGAAGATGAAAATAATGAACCAAACGAAGAGGAGGACGAATAATGGCGCTTGACGTGAGAAATCTGGAACGTGTCTTCAGACACGGAAACCTTGAATTAAGCGATCCGGACACAAGTCTGTCTCCGGACGAAGTGATGAGTTTTTACGCCAACACGTACCCGGAGCTTACCACTTCGACCATACAGGGGCCGAAAATGGAAGAGGGAAGGGCGGCGTATGAGTTCAAGACAACCGTGGGCGTCAAAGGATGAAAAGGCGATGCAGGAACTCAAAGGACATAAAAGCGTTTCACGGCCGGCTGGGAAGTATACTGATGGCCGAGCAGACAAACGCGCGGGAGCATGGCGTGGAAGAAAGGGAGAAAAGAAAACTCCCTCCTTCCCCCTGCCAGGAAATGATTTTCTAAAGGAAACGCTTCGAAGCATCCCCCTCGAATCGAAAGACGCCGGTATGATTTCCTTTGCGGAGGAAGAGAGCCGCGATTGCCTCTTCCTCTGCTTTGGCAATTACCTGTCGCTGATGGGGAAAACGCTCGAGACGGTAAAGACGGACAACTTCCGGGCCGACATAAACGCGGCCTGCGACGAGTTTGCCCTGAAGATAAACCGGCACGCCAACGTGAATATCGATCAGCACGAACCGGGCGGAAGGCTGTTTGCTACGCTCTACCGCAAACATGAAGCCTTTGATTCTACTTTCGGCTTTCTTCCCGTTTCGGCCATCGACAGGATGCCGGAGGATATAGCCGGCGCCTTCGTTCGTTTTGTGTCATACTTCGCAAGATCGCAGGGGATTTACACGCCGGAACAGCATCCTGACTTTGAATGGGCGTTGGGCGAAGAAATACGGGAGATGAAGGAGAGCGAATACATGGAAGGAGACGTGCGGCAATTCATAGCCGTTGCCGACGATTACATCAGCGGGCACATAAAGGAAGCGTTTGATAGAATAAAAGGCGCGCTAACCGCTCCGCATGTAATTGTGAAGAAATGTCATTCGCTGCTGCCGCTGTACGCGGGCAGAGAAAAAAAGCTGTTGGACGCAATGATAAAAGGCGTGGCAATTATGAAAGAAGGCAGCATTATGTCTTTCGATTACAACCCCGATTACAACCCGATGGATACCGCTGATGACTGTCAGGTAGAAGTAGACAGAACATTCTGTATTATCTGGGACATGAGAGACCCCGTCGTGGAGTATGTATCCGAAGCCATAAATCAGGAATTCTATAATACATACTGTCCCGGTTTTGTGCAGCATATGACGCTTGAGCCCGACACAAAGAAGCTGTTCCGTCCTTCGCCCTATCCGGCTATTTTTGAAGACTGGTTTTGTTCATTCATAGAAATCCTGGAAGAATATGGGAAATGTAAATGACATACTGACAAACCGGATGACGCCGGAAATGGCTGTCATTGTGTACAGGAACCGGGAATTTACCCCCTCCGATGAAAAATACTACCTTGAACGCAGGCCGATAGAAAGCGGGCGTATGGGAGCGGGGGTTCCGTTGACGGAAGACTGTTTGAGCGGTATCGTGGAGGCTGTTGCGTCGAATCGCAAAGACATAGCTTATGGGAAAGTCCCTCCCTGTATGCTGTATGCCGATCCGAGGCCGGGGAAGGAAAAATATGTGTGGTACAGGAAGCCGGAAGCAAGACGCCTGTTTTTCGCCGGCGACCTGGGAATACCTGACGGCCCGATGCGCGTACCGGGGCTTGTGTACATGGTAAGAGGTAAGACCCTCTCCCTGTATGCTTTCAAAGGGAGCCGGCCAAAGAAACAGTTATTCCGGGCGCCTCTCTTCAATGTCGGCGCAGATTCGGTATGTCTTGGCAATGCGAAAGCGCCCAAGCCCGATAAGCTGACATACGATGCGATTATATGTTATTGGGAAAAGCTGTTCTGGCAATCGGAATTTACCCATATAATTAACGGGAACCCCGTGAAAGGCAATCTCTCTTCGATAACCAGGAATTGTATCGAAACGGGATGCAGTTTCCCCCTCGACGAATTGATTCCCGTAAAAACCAAACTGGAGAATTTATTTTAACAGTTAATTGAAAATAATATGGAATTTAAAGAATTTAAAAAAGAAATCCTGAAGCGGGCTAAAGAATCTAACGCCCATACCACCGAATACCAGCGAGCCTGTCTGTCTGACGACTGGCCTGAACTTATGCAAGTGATTAAAGATATTTTTTGTTTTTCAGTACACAGTAAAGTTATCGATCAATCATTAATTGAAATTTGCAAAGATCAATTTAACAAGTATGAAATCTATTGCAATGAAAACGTTGTCGATGGATTTTTACTTGCATCCGGGAATGTAACCGTAATAGCTATTGAAAATATAACCGTAAGAGCTATTGAAAATGCAACCGTAATCGCTTCGGACGATGCAACAGTAATAGCTTCGGACAATGTAACCGTAAGAGCTATTGAAAATGCAACAGTAAGAGCTTCGGGCAATGTAACCGTAGAGGCTTCGGACAATGCAACCGTAGAAGCGTGGGTCAATGCCTATATAGCTTCTCGCCGAACTATCGAATGTAAACTACGCGATAACGCTATATACAGGATACGCGAAAGTAATACCGTAAGGTATGCTTCGGATGATATGAAATTTGAAAAAATATGAAACCGATAGAATTTAAAGAGTGTAACGCCGTATACGGGCAGGATCAGCCCGAATACATGCGGCTTCCGGCTGTCAAAATAGATAGCCTCGAAGGGGAGGTTATCTCATGCTGGGAGTTGTCCCTTGTCGAAAAAATCAGGGTATTGTTTACCGGAAAGATATGGATAGGGCAAATGTCCTTCAACAGGCCCATCAGCCCCATCCTGCCGTCAACAAGGAAGTCGGATTTATTTATCGTAAAGGAGCCATGAAACGGATACATTACACGGCTCCTTACGTCCTCGCCCCCACCCACAGGCTGACCGTTAATCTGGCAGGGACAGGCGGAACCGGGTCGCGGGTACTTACCGCTCTGGGGTGTATCGACCGTTCGCTGCATGCGCTGGGTCATCCCGGACTGCATGTTACGGCCTTCGACCCGGATATTGTGACGGAAGCGAATATCGGGCGGCAACTGTTCAGCCCGTCCGATATGGGATTAAACAAGGCCAGCGTCCTTGTAACGCGGATAAACCGTTTTCTGTCGCTTGACTGGGAGGCTGTCCCGGAACTGTTCCCCGACTGTGCCGACCCTGCGAACATAACCGTCAGTTGCGTGGATTCGGCCAGGGCGCGTATCGATATTGCCGGCAAGCTGTCCTCTGTTCCGGGAGGGGTTGACCACAGGAAGCCTCTGTACTGGCTGGACTTCGGCAATACGGTCAATGCCGGGCAGGTTGTACTCGGAACGTTGACGGATATCGAGCAGCCTCCGGCAAACGAATACGAAACGGTATCCTCCCTGAAAACGGTTGCCGAACTGTTCGACCTCGCGTCGGTGGATGAAAAAGCGTCAGGGCCGAGCTGTTCGCTGGCCGAGGCGCTGCAAAGACAGGATTTGTTCATAAACAGTTCCCTCGCGCAATTGGGGTGTAACCTGTTATGGAAACTGATCAGTACCGGATGTATCGATATGCAGGGATTATACCTGAATCTTGAAACGATGAGAGTTAATCCGATAAAGTTGTAAAAAAAACTATGGCTTTGAGAGATCAACCATATCTTCCTTTATATGTTCAGGATTTTTTGACTGACGAAAAGCTTGCGTATTGTTCTGCGGCTGCAACCGGCGTTTATATCCGTATAATGTGCCTGATGCACAAGTCAGAAGAATATGGAAAAATTTTGCTTAAGCAAAAGTTCAAGCAAAGTGGTAACCAAATTAAAAATTTTGCTTCACAACTTGCCGTACAAATGCCTTACGATTTCAACACCTTGACGGACGCTTTGGAAGAGCTGATAGATTCGAGAGTCCTATCGGAAGAGCCAGACGTGTTGATACAAAAGAGAATGGTTAAGGATAATGAAATAAGCGAGTTACGGGCTTTATCAGGTAAAAAGGGAGGACTGAAATCCCTTGGTAAAAAGGTCAAAAACAAGCCGAAAAACAAAGGTGATTTTGCTTTAAATTTTGCTCAAGCAAAAATCCAAGCAAATACTGAATATGAATATGAATATGAAAATAAAGAAGAAGAAAAAGAAAAAGGGGATATAGGGGAAAAGGAAAAAGCCTTGTTGAATTTTGAGGAAGAAATCCGGAAAAGAGAGCAGGCGCAGAGCGGCTATGAGCCAAAAATGCGTCCAAACGAATTTCCAAAGGGCTATGAAAAATTCGACCTTGGTTTTATTAATCCCGCGTTTGAAGGCTGTATGCTGGAGTGGCTAAGATACAAAAGCGGTAAAAAGCAAAAGTATAAAACACAGAAGTCATTGGAATTGTGCTACAAGCAAATGCTCGCTAAATCCGGCGGCAGTCCGGAAACGGCTATGCAGATGATTGAACAGTCTATGGGCAATAACTGGGATGGTCTTTTTGAATTAAAACAAGAAACAGACAGAGATGGAACTTGCAAACAAACAGATTCCGCAAAAAGGCGGGAACTTGAAACAGACAGGGAGTTTGCCGAATACGCGGCAAAAGCCTTCGGAGTTGGCTCTCCGGGTGATTGAGCGCTACGGGGACGGATTGAATTTCACGGCAACTTTTAATCCGGACTTGCAAATTTGTTGCGCTCAAAACATTGAACGTTCATTCATGGGGGATGCGCCTACTTTGGCCGCCGTAAGCCAGGCTTACCCGGATGAACAGGTAAACACTTGGATAATGGCGCATTTACGCGACCTGTACAAGTTCGCGGGAGTGAAGGAAAAGCTGGATTTCGAACAGATGAAAAATCTTGCCGAAATCATCCTGACGGAATATTACTACCTCAAGGCATCCGAGCTGCTTTTGTTTTTCTACAAGCTAAAAACAGGCATTTACGGCAAGTTCTACGGGGTTGTAGACCCGATTGTCATCATGAATGCCCTGGCGGAGTTCAAAGCATAC
>JAITRG010000242.1 GCA_031288515.1 Tannerellaceae bacterium | reverse complement strand
GCACAGTTCCGGGGGCCCGATATCAATGACAGAAACAGTCGTTATTTTACAGTCCTTTTGAGGAAGGGATAGCGCTGCGGCCATTTCTTTTTACCCGCATACGTTTTAATTGTCTTCTTTTTCCCGCATTCTTTAATTTGTTAATGTAGAAATAATTATATTTGCCCGTAAACAACTTTTCATTTAAAAACGCAAATGATATGTCTAAGACTTACTGTTTCATTCTTTGCCTCTCCTTCTTACTGCTGTTTATCGGGTGCGAACCGAAAAGCGCCGGCAGCGAAGGCACGCCTTTCAGCCCGTATGTAGAAGCTTTTACTTCGGGAAAGGTATCACGCTATGCTACCATTTATTTGGCTTTTAACCAGGAAGTACCTTCCGGTAAAATGGCAGATGCGGAACTCGTCAAACGGATTAAAATCAAACCGGAAGTAAAAGGTACGTTCTCTTTTGAAGACAATAAGACGGTTTCTTTCAAACCGGCTGAGCCGCTGAACCGGGATACGGAATACAGGGTCTCGGCAGATATGTCAGCCTGGTTTGACGCCACAGGAGAGGATAAAATCTTTGCCTTCAAGTTCGTGACGCTTCCGCTCACAATCCGCGCCAGTCTGGAGGCAGTCAATATAAATCCCGCCGGCGAGAAGGGGTATGATATCGTATATACCCTCTCTACGCCCGACCGCGAAGAGCCGGAAACGATCGAATCGCTTGTCAAACTTTCCGAAAAAGCCGGAACAGACTGGGTGCACCATCCCGGTGAAAAGACGCACCGGTTTACAGCCGTCAACGTACCTGCCGGCGCCGGCGAAAGCCGGGAACTTACGCTGTCTGTCGCCCCCAATAAATCAGGCATAAGGGAAGAACCGCTTATCGCTACCCTTATTCCCGCCGAAAAAGATTTCTCCGTATATGGAACCCGTTTCAATAAAGAGCCGGAACGGTATGTAGAAATAACCTTCACCCATTCGTTAGACGATTCGCAAACCTTCGCCGGGCTGGCTTACATCAAAGGAAATCAAAACGAAACGGTAACGTTTGAAGGAAACAAGCTTCGCCTCTATCCCGATACGAAACGGGCAGGCATGCAAACGCTGTTCCTGAGCGGTTCGATCCGCAGTAAAGGCGGTCGAAGTCTCGGCGAAGATATGGAAAAAGAGATAGAAATCACAGACGCCTTGCCCAGTGTGCGTTTTACCGGCGAAGGTTCCATTATTCCACAGTCTAAAGACCTGAATGTTCCTTTCCAGACAGTTTACCTGCGGGGCGTAATCGTACGCGTTATCAGGATATTTGAAAAGAATGCAGGCCAGTTCCTGCAATATAATACGCTGGACGGAGCGAATGAACTGACGCACGTAGGACGTTTGGTTGCCCGCAAAACCATACTTTTTGACGAAGAAGAAACCAGGCTGTCCGAATGGCAAACCTGCGCCCTTAACCTGAATGAACTGATTACGCCGGAACCGGGCGCCATTTACCGGATAGAATTAAGCTTCACCCGCGACTTGTCCGTTTATCCCTGCGACAATGGCAGTAAGAAAACGAAAGAGCAGCTTTTGGCCGAAGATGAAGCGCTCTTCAGGGAAGAGAGTAACCGATATGATGAAGGAGGCTACTATTATTATTACGGCGAAGTAGATTACGACTACTATGATTATGACGAAAGAGAAAATCCGTGTGACGACAGCTATTATTATAATAAGGTAGCAGGAAAGAATATCCTGGCAACCAATCTGGGGCTAATGGCTAAAATGGGGACGGATAACGAACTGCTCGTCATCGCGCATAACCTGATAACAACGTATCCGGAAAAGGCGGTAAACGTAACCTTATATAACTTCCAGCGCCAGGTAATCGGCTCCGGCATTACCGACGACAAGGGACAGGCGAAAATCTTACTGGCGCACGGCAGGCCCTACTACGTGATTGCCTCGCTGGATAAACAGCGTTCATACATGCGGATAGACCGGGGTTCTTCTCTTTCGCTCAGTACGTTCGACGTTTCGGGAGAAGTTATCCAAAAGGGCGTCAAGGGATTTATCTATGGCGACCGGGGCGTTTGGCGACCGGGCGATACGCTCTTCCTCAGTTTTATGCTGAACGATAAGAACAGTACATTGCCCGGAAATCATCCGGTAGTCATGGAACTGTTTAACCCGCTGGGACAATCCTATCTTCGTAAAACGCAGACGAACGGCGAACTCGGTCTCTATTCTTTTGCCATGCCAACGGAATCCGACGCTCCCACCGGCGCCTGGAATGTGAAGGTGCAGGTAGGCGGCGCAACATTCGCTAAAAGTGTACGTATCGAAGCCATCAAGCCTAACCGGTTGAAGATAAACCTCACACTCCCCGAAAAACCGGCATTGCGCGACGAACCGGTAAATATCCCGCTACACGCCGAATGGTTGCAGGGAGCCGTAGCCCGCAATCTGAAATACGATTTACAGGGCGTCTTCATCGCTGCGGAAACAAGTTTCAGAAACTGTCCGGGTTTCCGGTTCGACGATCCGGCCAAAGCCTTCGGCAGCGAAGAAAGCAAACTGATAGAAGGCCGGACCGGCAATGAAGGAGACGCCGTAATTGACGCGCGCTTTAATGTGGGAAATTCGGCGCCCGGTATGCTGCTCGCCAACCTGACGGCCCGCGTATACGAGGAGTCGGGCGACTTCAGTATCGACGGCTCCAGTATGCTCTACTCGCCTTACAGACGGTATATCGGTATTAAATCGCCCCAGACAGACAAAGCGCAACTGGAAACAGATAAAGACCATACATTCGAAGTGGTATCGGTTGATTACGAAGGCAACCCTTCTCCTGCCAGCGTGAAAATAGAAGTGTATAAAACCAGCTGGTACTGGTGGTGGAGTTCCAGCAACGAGCAGTTGGCCAATTACGTATCGGATTCATACTATTCGGCAATAAAAGAATTAAACATAAGGACTGACGCCAGCGGGAAAGGCCGCTTCCAGTTAAATATGGCTTACGAAGAATGGGGGACATACCTCATCCGGGCAAAAGACGAAAACGGAAATCATTCGACAGGTATCCTGAGCTATTTCGACTGGCCGGGCTACGGAGACCTGCGCAACAGAGAATCCAGCGCCACCCCTGCTACCTTACTCTTCAAAACAGATAAGGAAACTTATGCCCCCGGAGAGAAAATGTCTGTCACCTTCCCGTCTCCGGAAGGTAGCCGGGCGATAGTAACAATAGAAACCGGCGCCCGGATACTCTCTACCTCCGAGCATCTTTGCAAAGCCGGAGAAACGACCCTGCAAATAGATGTTACACCCGAGATGCAAC
>JAITRG010000227.1 GCA_031288515.1 Tannerellaceae bacterium | reverse complement strand
GCCAGGGACAGTCTGTTGATAACATTTGGCGGGTATGGATTTCATCATTACAACAGCGTATTATATAAATACAATCCGGTAGCCGGTAAATGGGAAAGCGATAGTTTATCGGAAACGATAGCTCCCCGTTATTTGGGAAGTATGGGCTATTCGGGCGATAAAAATATATTATATTTCGGCGGCTTTGGGAATGAATCGGGGCGGCAAGAAGAGTTTCCCCGTAATTACTATGATTTATTCAGCATCAATATAGAAGATGCGACAACTGAAAAGATAGGGGAATATCCAAATCCTGAAGAGCATTTTACAAACTCGAGCTCCATGGTCATCAATAAAAAGAACCGCAGATTTTATTCCCTGTCCTACCCCAATCAACGCTATGCATCCGTTGTTAAACTGCATGAATACAGTCTCGACAATCTGGAATATCGCGTAGTGGGCGATTCTATACCTTATTATTTTAATGATGTGGATTCATACTGCGATCTCTTTCTCAATTCCGACAGCTCCGAATTATATTCCGTCCTTTCATACGTAAGGAATAATACGTCTGAAATTCACATATACTCCATAGCCTATCCTCCTTTAAGCCAGGAAGAAGTAATACAACGCCTGACGTCCCGTCCAAATGTGTGGATGAAATTATTGTTTGCGTTAATTCCAGGCCTGCTCGTTATTTTCATTTGTTATCGAAAAAAATGGCTCAAACGAATGGATACCGGTAATACTGATATTGACCGGATACCCGTCAATGAAGAAGAGCCTGTCGCGTACGATAGCCCTTTGGTAGAGCAGAAGGATTCATCTATTAATCTGCTGGGGGTTTTTCAGGTTGTGGATACGGACGGTAATAATATTACGAAAAATTTTACGCCGACCACGACGCAACTGTTCCTGTTACTTTTAATGTCGACTGTCAAAAAAGGGAAAGGCGTCACTTCGCAGGAACTCAGAAGAATACTCTGGTACGACAAGAACGATGAAAGCGCACGAAACAACCGTAATGTGTATATCAACAAGCTACGGTCTATTTTAAAATCATTCAGGGAACTTAAAATAATAAATACAGGAGGAAACTGGACGATCCAATTTGAAAAAGACGTTTTTTGCGATTACGAAAAAGCCTTGAGGTTGATTAAGGTATTACAGACCGGAGATTATTTCAGTATTAAATTATTAACCGAGCTGGTAGACATTGGTTTGAAGGGGACATTACTACCCTACATACAGCAATCGGAATGGCTCGAACCATATCAATCAGACTATGCTAATCAGTTGATCGAATGTCTGATGAAATATAGTAAACGGGATGAAGTGAAATCCGACTTACTGTTTTTGTTGAAAATAGCCGACGTCATACAGTCGCACGATAATATTGATGAAGACGCCATCAGGCTTAAGTGTTATGCTTTATACCGGTTGGGGCGGAAAAATCAGGCGCTACAGGCATTTAACAAGTTTGCAGCCGATTACGAATATTTACTTGCAGTCAAACCTAATCTGGTGTTTGACGAATTAGTATTGTAAACTACACTGTCTATTGCAGGCATATTCTTAGACAAATATAGATACGTTGTTTTTATTTTTATAAAATAAATCACTTTTTTGTGTTATTAATCGAGTTATTAATCATTTTGCTAAGTGTGGCGACTTTCTTTCGCACTATTTTTAATCTTAAAATAGTTGCCTATGGAGAACGCATTGGAAGAATTTATTTTTTTTATAAAAGTTTAATGATTAAAGAAAATGTTTACGCTTAAAATCAAATTATTATGTCAGAGTTATTTTTATGGAAGCTCAAAAATCTAAAAAAATGTAGTACTACATTTTTAATCATGGTTGCCTTATCGGTAATACAGGCTCAGATGGTACCTGTGAAAGCAGAAATCAGTTTCGAACATCAACAACAAATAACAGTTACAGGTACTGTTGTGGATGAAAAGGGAGAACCGATGCCCGGTGTGAGTATCGGGATCAAAGGTGCAAACGCGAGGGTAGTAACGGATTTGGACGGAAGATTCAGTATCGCCGTACCGGATAGGAACACCGTACTTTCCTTTTCTTTTATAGGATACGCGACGCAGGAAATAACCGTAGGTAACCGGCGTAATTTATCCGTTCGATTAGAGGAAGATGTTAAACTGCTGGATGAAGTTGTCGTTGTCGGTTACGGTACTCAGAAGAAAGCTACGCTAACAGGTTCGGTAGCTGCAATAAACAATGAACAATTGACTGTTACCAAAAATATAAATACGCAGAATATGCTTACCGGTAAGCTTCCGGGCTTACGCGTCATTCAGAAAACCTCCGAACCCGGACAGTTCTCGAACCAGTTTGATATCAGGGGACTGGGCGCGCCTTTGTTTATTGTAGATGGCGTTCCCCGCGGAGATTTTCCCCGTATGGATGCAAATGATATTGAAAGCATCTCGATTTTGAAAGATGCCGCAGCCGCTATTTATGGCGTACGGGCCGCTAATGGCGTTGTACTTATCACAACCAAAAGCGGTATCGCACAAAAATCTTCGATTGAATATTCCGGTTATTACGGAGTCCAGACGCCCGCGGAAATACTGGAGCCGATCAATGCGTGGGACCGGGCGTTGCTGTTCAACGAAACGACTATGCGCAATATTCAAAATCCTACTAAGATGTACGATGCGCAGTATTTTCAGGATCTGAAGGACGGTAAAATGCCCGATACCAACTGGTATGAGCAGGTCATGCGAGACTCGGCGCCACAGCAACAGCATAATATTGCTATCAGGGGCGGAGGAAATAATGTGGATTATTATGTTAATCTCGGTTACAATAGCCAGGGTAGTTTCTTCACGACAAATTCTTCCAATTACGAACGTTATAATCTGCGGGCGAACCTTAATTTTACGATTGTCGAGAATCTGAAAGCGTCCGTGCGGTTAAACTATATTATGGATCAGACGAAGAGGCAATATTACGACTCATGGTCAATCTTCTCCAAATTATGGCGTTCCAAACCTACAGACCCTGTTTATGCCAATGACACGGCTCCTTATTATAATCACCCGACCAGTGGAGATATCGAAAATGTTGTCCCTCTGATCGATACTAAATTAAGCGGAGAAAAAGAGTACAAGAAAGATATATTGCAATCCAATATGTCGCTTAATTACACGTTCCCTTTTCTCAAAGGTTTGTCTACTAATTTTATGTTTAGTTACGACAAAACCTTCAATGATGATTCCAGTTTCAAGAAAGCATTTGACGAATATACCTACAGTGTGGCAAATGACAGTTACACAGTCTATACGCGGAATGCTTCGACACAATTGACCCGTACTTTCTCCACCAGCCATTCGAAGTTATGGAACTTATCATTGAATTACGATAACACCTTTGCCGGCGTTCATCATGTTGCCGCTATGGCATTGTATGAAGAAAGCTACGGCCAGGGCTACAATTTCCATGCCATGCGTTATTTCAGCATACCTATCCCTTATCTGTTTGCAGGCGATACCGATAAGCAGGAGGGCAATGGTAGCGGTTTGTCGGAAAGCGCCAACAAAGCCTTTGTAGGCCGTCTTAATTATGATTTTTCAGACAAATATCTCCTGGAATTGGCTTTCCGTTATGACGGCTCTTCATTGTTTCCTAAAGGAAAACAATGGGGTTTCTTTCCAAGCGTACAATTAGGCTATCGCATTTCGGAAGAATCGTTTATAAAAAACAACTTCTCGTTTGTAGATAATCTGAAAATCAGGGGGTCATGGGGTAAGCTCGGCGACGACTCCGCTTCCTCATTCCAGTTCATTGAAGGATATGACTATCCGGCTTCCGGAGGCAACCGCAACTTACCTTCCGGCTATGTATTCGGCAATACGTTCATAAATGCGGTCGGATTTCGTAATGCTCCCAATCCGGACATAACATGGTATACCTCAACAATGAAAAATATTGGGTTGGATGTGGATTTATGGTACCAGTTGTTCGGCTTTTCTGTTGACATTTTCCAGCGCGACCGCGACGGATTATTGGATACTCCTTCCATTATTGTTCCCGGGACTTTCGGTTCGGGTATTTCTCAGGCGAATCTGAATGCCGACCGGACGAAAGGATTTGAAATTGAACTGAGGCATCACAACAAAATCTCCAATGTTTTCAACTATAATGTTTCGGGATTTGTTTCCATGACGCGCTCATTGCTCACCAAAAAAGTTCAGCCGGACCGTACGAATTCGTATGATTACTGGCGTAATAACCAGGTAGGACGTTACCAGGATATTTGGTTCGGTAAAGGAGCGACAGGAACGTATCAGTCTTATGAAGAGATTGCCAACTCGATTTATTCCAATGCGGGAACGCTTCCGGGCGATCCGATTTATCAGGACTGGAACGGCGACGGCGTGATTGACGGCGATGATGATCATCCGATTGCCACTACGATTAACCCGGGTAGTAGCTTCCAGGACAAACGGAATTATCCGCTGATGAACTTCGGCATGAGCGTTCAGGCGCAATACAGATGGCTGGATCTTATCTTGCAGTTCCAAGGGTCGGCCATGTCATATGTATCCTACGGCGAACAGTTGCTTGAGCCGTTGGCATGGGATGGAAATGCGCTGCCGATTTTATTCGACCGCTGGCATCCGTCCGATCCGGATGCAGACCCTTATAATCCGACAACTGCGTGGATTTCAGGTTACTATCCTTTCGGGAAGACACGTGCCGAGATAAATTCGGAATTTAATGTTCAAAGCGGAGCCTATGTTCGTCTGAAAAACGCAGAATTGGGATTTACGATACCTAAGAATATAGTAATGAGCAAATTGAGAGTGAACAACGTCCGTCTCTTCTTTAATACATATAACCTGTTTACAATCACCGGAGTAAAAGGCCTTGATCCGGAAAAGCCGACAGAATTATATGGTTATATGTATCCGTTGAACCGCACGTTTAATTTTGGCGGTGCGATTACATTTTAAATAATTAGTTTAAATAATTAGTTTTTAACAAATCATGATATTTAATATGAAAAGATTATATTCAATACTAATCGCGGTCGTATTTTTTCTCGGTTGTTTTGCATCGTGCGTTGATTTGGATATTACTCCAAAAAACGTTTTAACAGCAGAAGACATTTATACGGAAGGCGGTATTAAAGCGTATATGGCAGGGATGTATAATCATCTGCCTATGGAGGATTATAATTATGCGGCCAATGGAGGCACAGGCTATTTCCAGACGTTGAATATTTGGCAAATAGGAACCTTAACAGGCGAAATGTGTAATGAAGATAGCGGATTCGGACAATACCACAGAGGAGGTTATTGGACAGACGGTTTTAAGATCATCCGTCAGGCTAACACCTTGATTAATGATCTGCCTAATTATCCGGATTTGGCTACTTATGCCGGGACGTGGATCGCCGAAGCCAGATTTATCCGCGCCTTTGTTTATTTCCAACTGGTAAAACGATATGGCGGGCTACCTGTTATTGAAACGCCTCAGGTTCTGGATCCGAATGATGAATCAAAGCTATGGATAGCAAGAAGCAGTCATACCGAAACATTCGATTTTATACTGGAAGACCTTGACGCTGCAATAGAAAGTCTGCCTGAAACCAGCGAGGCCGCCCGTACCAACAAGTATGTGGCTGCCGGACTGAAAAGCCGTGTCGCATTGTATGCTGCCACTACCGCCCGTTACGGTCATGATAAATTTGCCGATTGGGAAGTAGATGGCGTATTACTTCAAGGTATACCTGCAGACAGAGCGGTTGGTTACTTCAAGCAGGCATGGGACGCCGCCAAACTGGTAGAAGGAAAATATGAACTCCATAATGCCAACGGCGATAAAGTTGCTAATTTTGCCGAAGTATGGGAAAAATGCGATAATAATAAAGAGAGCATGTGGCTGCGCAAATACGATTATCTGAATGGGAGCCATTCGATGGACGCACTGTTCTGTCCGGTACGTTTAACGACAACCTACGGAGGGCGTTACGGCGTCCCATTGGATTGGGTTGAACTTTTCGACGGACTGCCTCTGGACGAAAACGGCC
>JAITRG010000219.1 GCA_031288515.1 Tannerellaceae bacterium | reverse complement strand
ATGATCTGTTGAACATAAGAATCAATAGTAAGCAGATTCATGATATTGCTTAAAAACCCGATGATTATGGCTCCCATAAAAGTACCAATAATGGTGCCTTCACCACCGGTAAAACTAGTGCCTCCTATAATTGCTGCCGTAATAGCGTCAAGTTCGTAACCGTTTGCTCCGTTGGGAAGCCCTCCGTTAACGCGAGACATATAGAGAACCCCGCAGATACCGATCAGTACTCCATTAAGGAGAAAAGCCCGCATTTTAACCATCTTTACGTTAATACCCGAAGCTCTGGCGGCATCCTGATTGCCGCCTACGGCATAAACCGAACGGCCAAAGCGCCGATGTACGGTTATGTAATACATAATCAGCATAATTACCAGCATAAAAATTACCGTGACAGGCAGGAATCCGAAAACATCCATCTGTCCCACCTTATTGTAATTACCGATATTATATATATTTTTCCCTCCACAAATTAAAAGTGCTAAACCCCGGGCACAGGTGAGCATTGCCAGAGTTGCAATAAAAGGCGGTGTTCTCCCTATAGTAACCATGAGTCCATTAAGAAAATTACAGGTCACTGCTACAGCTATTGCTACACCGAAAGCCAAAAACATGTTTGGTACGATCTTGTAAACAATAATTGATACACAACCAGAAAGAGCCAATACCGCCCCGATTGACAGATCGATCATACCTCCTACAATAAGCAACATGGCACCAAAAGCAAGAATAACAACAACCGTTTGCTGGCGCAGAATATTTGTCAAGTTTCTCACTGTAAGAAAATTTCTGTTTGCCAAACTACAGATAATAAAAAAGATAATCAAAATAAAGAAGAGGCTGTATTTTTCACGAATTGTATTCAGATCAAATCGGCGTTTTACCCTCATTTTTTCTCCCTTTTACGCATTAACTGCCAATCGCATGATGGCTTCTTGTGAAAAATCCTTTCTTGCTAATTCTCCGGTTATTCTGCCTTCACAGATAACATAGATTCGATCACACATTCCCAAGAGCTCCGGCAATTCACTGGAAATGATTAGAATCCCCTTTCCCTCTTTCGCCATTTGGGTAATGAGATGGTATATTTCATATTTTGCCCCCACGTCAATACCCCTGGTTGGTTCATCAAGGAGCAAAATATCCGGATGTTTAAGGAGCCATCTGGAAAGGATCACTTTTTGTTGATTTCCGCCGCTTAAACTAGCAATTTTTGTTTCCAAGGTTGGAGTTTTTACATTAAGTTTGCTGAAAATATCCGAGGTAATTTCTTGTTCTATTTTACGATGCAACCGGCCTTTAAAAATAACCTTTTCCAGAGATGACAAAGTCGCATTTTCCATGACACTTCTGACAGGAATCACCCCATAACGTCTTCTGTCCTCAGAAACCATAGCAATCTTGTTGGCTATGCTCTGCCAAGTATTTTTTATGGAAACAGGTTTTCCCTTTACGGAAATTGTACCTTGCTCGTATTTATCAAGACCGAAAAGCGCTCTCACGATTTCGGTCCGGCCTGCCCCCATCATACCTGAAAAGCCTACAACCTCACCTGCCCTGATATTAAAATTGACATCGGAAAATACTCCGGACGATGACAAACCCCGCACATCGAGGAGAACGTCACCTATGGGTATTTCTTCCTTTGAAAAAAAACTTTCTATCTTGCGTCCGACCATTTGTTCGATAACTTCATCAATTTTATAATTCTTGGCCTTCCTGGTATCTACGGCTCTGCCATCCCGGAGAACCGTAATGGTATCGGCAATCCTGAAAATCTCATCCATCTTATGAGAAATGTAAATTATAGAAACACCTCGCAACTTTAATAATTCTATCTTTTCAAAGAGACGCTCTACCTCTTTATCGGTAATAGCCGATGTAGGCTCGTCCATAACAACAATTTCTGCATTGTGATATACAGCCTTAAGAATTTCCAGAATCTGAATATCCGATATGGTCAAGTTGCGCAGCTTTACATCAGGGGAATAGGGAAGATTTTCCCGTTCAAGGAGTTCCTGAACATCAGATCTGATTTTCTTCCAATTGATTCTAATGTTCCCCTTCATAGGCCAGTTCCCAAGACAATAATTTTCCGCTAAAGATAAATCAGGCGCATAGGAAAGTTCTTGAAAAATCATGGCAATTTTATGTTTCTTGGCCTGCATGGGGTTGGGAAAATGAACGTGTAATCCATCAATGTATATCTCGCCCTTATCAGGAGTATAAATGCCATTAAGTATCTTGACCAATGTTGATTTACCCGCACCGTTTTCTCCACAGAGTACATGAGTTGTTCCTTTTTGTAAAAAAAAACTTACATCATCCAATACCTTTATGCCGGAAAATGTCATGGAGATATTTCGCATTTCAAGTTTATTGGCATTCACCGTGAACACTCTCCCTGATTAATTCATAGTGGTTAACAGCCCAAAGAAATATTGGAAATTTCATTAGTTATTCCCCTTTTTCAATTTGATACAATGTATCTCTCATGGAAATTCTATCATTACTATTACCACATCCGGATGACCGGCAGCGGCATATTCACATGCCGCAACGGAATCATCAAAAGTAAAAGTTTTACTGATGAATTTCTTTATATCGATTTTTCCCGCGTTAACCAGGGCGATAGCACGATCAAAACAATT
>JAITRG010000239.1 GCA_031288515.1 Tannerellaceae bacterium | reverse complement strand
TTCAAAAGTTCCGATAGCTGGACAGGCAGCGCCATACGTTTCGGGACGGTCTTCGGCGTCTGCTATTTACTCCAGTTAGGCCTGTTGCTTTACCTGAACAAACGCCTCTCCACCGACCCATACTACAACCAACTGATTGCTATGGTATTCTATACGGCGATTAATTTCCTGATGAATAAATTCTATACCTTTAAAGAGCAGAAAAGATGAAGAAAATTGCCGTAATCGTCCCATGCTATAATGAAGAAGCCGTTATTGCTGCCTCCTACAAACGTACGAAGCAAGTCGTGTCGTCCCTGCCTGACGCCACCGAAATTATCTATATTAATGATGGAAGCCATGACAATACAAAAGCCTTGCTCGATGAGATTGCGGCGGAAGACAAAACGGTAAAGGTAATCCATCTCTCGCGAAACTTCGGCCACCAGGCGGCCGTGACCGCAGGTATCAACAATTGTGACGCCGACCTGGCTATCATTATCGACGTCGATATGCAAGACCCGCCCGAACTGATACCCGACATGCTCCGCCTGCAGGAACAGGAAAAAGCCAACGTTATCTATTGCGTCCGTAAATCCCGCGAAGGAGAAAGCGCTTTCAAACGCCTGTCGGCCAAACTGTTTTACCGGGTGATGAACTCCATGAGCGAAGTACGGTTCCCCGTAGACACCGGCGATTTCCGCCTGATAGACCGGAAAGTAATAGACGAATTCAACCGGCTGAAAGAACACGGCAAATACATACGCGGATTGATCAGTTGGGTGGGATTCAAACAAATCCCGTTTTATTACCAGCGTGAAGCCCGCCTGGCAGGAGAAACAAAATACCCCTTTAAGAAAATGCTTCGGTTTGGAGTGAAAGCGTTGCTGTATTTCTCCAAAAAACCATTGAGCTTAGCCATGAGTATAGGCTTTACGGCTGTAATCGTGGGAATTGTCCTCGCCGTATGGTTTACGTTGGGAAAGATATACGGATTTAGCAACGCCGAAACAGGCTGGACGTCCATTATCCTCACTGTCATCTTCTTCGGAGGCGTACAACTCATCACGGTAGGCGTGCTGGGACAATACATAGGCATCCTCTTCGACGAAATAAAAGCCCGGCCCGACTATATCATCGAAGAAACCCGTAATTTTGTTGAATAGTTTTTTGAGTGCAGATGATTGCTAATTAGTTTTTTCTGCTTATTTTCGTCCGAATATACCCTTATATTTTTTCTTATGAAACTGTTAACTGTAAAATACGTATTAGTAAGTTGCTTTTTCCTGCCGGCCTGTACCATTACGGAAAATATACCTGGCGACGACCATGGCAGCGAAGGCGACTTGTTCAGCCACCCCGTTTCCATTGCCAATCCGAGGAATGAAGACGAAGAGTTCTTCAACTATCGCTTAGCTAATTTTGCTCCTGATACCGAACCGTTTATCAAGGAAACGTTCGGTTCTGTGCCGATGTTCGAAGATATCGGCTTCTGGGAGCATACTTCCTACACCTCCCACGTTGTCGGGTTTACGACCAACCTGCCCGCCATCTCCGTCATCGAATACGGCGAAACGGCCGCCTACGGACATACGACTGCCCAGTCCGAATCCTACTTCTACCAGCACCTGCATTACATCAAAGGGCTGGAATCCGGTAAAACGTATCATTACCGTTTCCTCGCGCAGGACTGCGACGGCGCCATCATCACCTCCGCCAACCACACGTTTACCACCCGGCAGTACGACGGCAACGTTATCCGCATCCCCGAAGACATGCCGGACGGGCCGCCCTACACCCTGACGCAGGGCGACACGACCTACGTCCTTACGTGCGACCTGAGCGTCCCCACCATGGCTATCAATATCAAAACGCACAACGTAACGCTCGACCTCGACGGGCATACAATCATCTACGACAACGTCCCCTCAAGCATTGCCGGTTCGGGGATTTACGATGAAGAGGCTACGTTCGGCATCCGCGCGGGACTGTGGAACTTCACCAACTTTAAGATATTTAACGGCATTATCAAACAGGGCGTAAACGGCGGAGCCGGCGTCATCGGCGAGGGATACAACCCGCTTTTCCTTAATCATATGGGAAAGACCTACAACGAAGTGGCCGGCATAACGGTTGATTACTACGGCGACAATATCGGCGGCATGGTGGCAGGCGACGGCCACATCCACCACAACGTGCTTTACGACCGGGGCACGGGCATCGACGACCGCCACGCGGCCATCCGCGCCCTGCGCGCCGGCTCGAAGTCGAATAACGACGTCTCGTTCAATTCCCTCCGCCGCTTCCGTCACTGCGGCATCCGCAGCAGCGGGAAAGTGAGTTACAACGAGCTGTATTCCGACAGTTTCGCCACAAACAGTTTCGTTCTTTCGCCGGCCGGCAATGACGGGTCGGAAATAACCGGCAACAAAATCTTCGGCATGGGTTACCACCCCATCGGCATCGGTTGGGGCAGCAATTCGTACGTGAGAAACAACTTTATCTACATGCGCGGCTACGCCCCCATGAACCGCAGCGAGGAATACGGCCGCAAATCCTCCATCGCCGGCATGCGCGTGACGGCCTACGAATGTAAAGACATGCTCTTCGAAGACAACGTTATCGTACTAAAAGCCGAAGACGAGTGCACCATGGCGCGCGGCATCTGGACGTTCAACGCCGCCGGAAACAAAAATATCGTCTACCGCCGCAACACCGTCAAGGTGGAAGCCATGCCCGGCAACCTCAAGAATCCCGACCGTGGCGTCCAGTTCCCCGGCGACGACCCCCACGCCTACTACCAGGGCGATCCCGACGGCGATACCTTCGGCGACGCCAACTACGCCATCTCGGCCGTCACCTTCAGCGAAAGGGCCGAAAACAATCCGGAAAACGATCCGGACCGTTACCCCAGAGCCGAGCCGATCATCTTCGAAGACAACCACTTCATCGGCAACGTGAACCTGGTTACCATCGGCGAAGGCTACGGCATCTGCAACAGCGTGTGGATGTATCGCACCAAACTGGAGAAAATCGAACACGACAGCGAGTTCTTCCGCCCCGTCCGCATCGGCTTCTGGTACTGGGACACCGATAACAACCGGATGATAGACTCCGAATGGGTGGGCGTCGTAGCGGACGAAATAACGCCCTTCTTCTATGGCGGAACCGGCAAAATGGAAATGCGCTACGGCGAAAGCAAAACCCTCGCCTTCAAAGACCGCAACGGATCGCCGCTGGCCAGCCGGGAAATCGCCCTGACCATGACGCCGCAGGACGGCCATACGCAAACCCTCCGGACTGACGGCAGCGGCACAGCCACTTTCGACCTGCTGACCGTGCGCCACTACAAATGGGGCAACAGCGTAAACCCGGACACCGGTAATGAGGCCATCAAAGGCGCTGTCTTGCGAACGGACTATCAGCAGTACGTCTTCACCCTCGCGGGATACAGGCCGCTCACCCTTTCCCTCGCACAGTTGGAAAACAGTAATACCCTGACGCTGGAAGAACAATGAAAGAAATTAAAAACCTCGTTATAGACTTCGGAGGAGTTATAATCAACCTCGCCCGTAACCGCTGCATCGAAGCTTTTGCCGCGTTAGGCATAGATGTTCGCGAACAGTTGAATAATAATTATCTCCATAAAGACATGTTCATGGCGATAGAACTGGGACAAATGACGGCTGCTGAGTTCCGGGACGCTATCCGCCTGCTTACCAGCCGGAAAGTGACAAACAAACAAATAGACGACGCCTGGATATGCATGATCAATGATGTGCCGGCTTATAAACTTGATTTACTTCTCGAACTAAAAAAGAAGTATAATACCTTATTGCTGAGCAACACCAACGAGTTTCACTGGTCATGGTCGGAAAAGAATGTTTTTTCTTACAAAGGCTACCAGGCGGCTGATTTCTTCAATAAGATTTACCTGTCATACAAGCTTCACATGGTAAAGCCCCATGCCGGCATATTTGAATACGTCATCAAAGACGCCGGCATCATCCCCCAGGAAAGCCTCTTCATAGACGACGCCCTCCCCAATTGCCGGACAGCCGAATCTTTAGGCTTCCGCACCTATATGCCCGGAGCCGGAGAAGACTGGCGGCATCTCTTTTCTCCCCTTTAAAGGCAATGCCGTTCAGTTATACTGTGCGCGGTTTTGAGCATTGCATACGCAAAGCCGGAACCGGCATTGCGAACGAAACGAAACGAAGCAATCAAGGAGCCTTGTATTCGCCGGATTGCTTCGTTGCATAAATCAATCTCTTTATTTCAGGCAAAGGTACATACTGCCGGCAAGCGCTAAAAGACGGGATTTACCGAAGGCATACTTAAATATCTTTTATCTTTAGAGGGTTGAAAGAGGTATTTGTATCGTAGACGTCGCTGCCTTCCGCTTTCTTAATGTAGTTTACTACCCGGATCGTAACCGGCAGGATTATGATTTCGTAAAGAGATTTCAATACGGCCTGTACGCCAATAAGAATTAACAGTTCTTTGGGGGGGACTAATCCCAGGAAGGCTATCGGAAAGAAGATCAGGGAGTCGGCGCTTTCGCCGGCAAGGGTTGAAACAATCGCCCGCAAAGAAAAGTTTTTGCCGCCTGACGCTATCTTCATCTTACTCATAATATAAGCATTAAGGAAAGAACCGGTTAAGAAAGCTATCAGGCTGGCGACAGCTATGCGGGGAGCCATTCCAAATACAAAATTGAATCCTTCTTCTCCTTCCCAGTAAGGAGCTGCCGGGAGCCAGACGGCTATCCGGGCAAACCCGATAACGAGGAAATTGGAAGCAAACCCGCTCCAGATAATCAAGCGGGCTTTTTTGTATCCCCATATTTCGGAGATACAGTCGTTTATGATATACGAAACGGGGAAAACCAGCAGGCCGGCAGTGGCCGTAATACCCAATACATGTACGATTTTTGTTTCTAAAAGATTTGCCGCGACCAGGCATACATTAAATAGTATGCCCGTTATCATGAAATAAACACTTACTGTTTTCTGCATAATTTCTTGTTTTTTACGTGGTTTAGCAAGCACACGAAAGGAGAAAAGTTATTTCTTTTTCCCCTGACTGGCTACGGCGTCCATCAGTTTTTTGATTTCTTCAGGATCGCCGAGGAAATAATCATTTACCAGTTTGAGGTTATCGTCAAATTCAAATACGTAAGGAACGGCCGTCGGCAGGTTCAACTGAACAATGTCTTCGTCGGAAATATTCTTCAAGTACTTGATGATGCCCCGCAGGCTGTTTCCATGAGCGGTAACGAGGATTTGATCGGCCGTTTCCAGGGCAGGGAAGATTTCTTCTTTCCAGTAAGGGAGTATACGCTCCACGGTATCTTTAAGCGATTCGGTACGCGGAAGCTGCCTGTTAATAACATCCTGATAGCGAATATCAAAGCGCGGGTTGCGAGGGTCGTCTTCTTCTAAGGGAAGGGGGGCTGTATCATAGCTTCTGCGCCAGACAAGCACCTGTTCGTCGCCATATTTTTCGGCGGTTTCGCTTTTGTTTAATCCCTGAAGGTTGCCGTAGTGCTTTTCGTTCAGGCGCCAGCTTTTCTCTACCGGTATCCAGTCCTGGTCTAACTGGTCGAGCACATTGTTTAATGTTTTGACGGCTCTTTTCAGGTATGAAGTATAAGCGACGTCGAACACAAATCCTTTCTCTTTCAGTAATCGCCCGGCTTTGCTGGCTTCTTCGACGCCTTTTTCCGTTAAATCTACATCGGTCCAGCCTGTGAACCGATTTTCTTTGTTCCATGCACTCTCTCCGTGACGGAGTAAAACAATACTTTTCATATATCTATTTAATTTAAGAGGGGTAAAGATACGATTTATTTTTATTCCCTGCATAAAACGACTGTTCTTTGTCTCGTTTTCCGGAACTGTTTATGCCAGCCACCGCCGTATTCTGTCCATTGCTTCGAGCGTATCGTTTCTGTCGCCGAATGCCGTAAGGCGCAGGTAGCCTTCGCCGCTTGGTCCGAAGCCTGCGCCGGGGGTTCCTACTATACAGGTTTCGTACAGCAGTTTTTCAAAGAATTTCCATGAATGGCTGTGGTTGGGCGTTTTCATCCAGATATAAGGGGCGTCTTCTCCGCCGTATACCTTTATGCCGCATGCCAGAAGTCCTTCCCGCATGATACGGGCATTGGTCATGTAGTAATCGACCGACGCCCTGATTTGTTCCTTGCCCTGGGGAGAATAGACGGCTTCGGCTCCGCGCTGGGCGATATAGCTTACGCCGTTGAATTTGGTTGCCTGGCGGCGGTTCCACAGGCGATTAAGAGAAATCCGCCGCCTGCTGGCCGTAAAGCCGTTCAGTTCTTTCGGCACAATGGTATATCCGCAACGCACGCCGGTGAAACCTGCCGTCTTAGAGAAGCTGCGAAATTCAATGGCTACTTTTTTTGCTCCTTTTATTTCGTAAATAGAATGAGGGATGGCAGGGTTGCGGATATAGGCTTCGTAGGCCGCGTCGTACATTATAACTACGTCGTTTTCCAGAGCATAGTTTACCCATTTCTGCAATTCTTCTCTGGAGAGGGTCGTCCCGGTGGGATTGTTCGGATAGCAGAGGTAGAGAATATCTATCCTGCGGCTTGGGAGAGAGGGTATAAAGTTGTTTTCTTCCGTACAGGGGATATAGGTTATGTTGTTCCACGTTCCTTTGGCAAGCGTGCCGGCGCGCCCTGCCATTACGCTGGAATCTATATAGACGGGATAAACCGGGTCGGTTACTCCGACGCTGTTGTCGCAGCCTGTAATATCGCCGATATTTCCGGTATCGCTCTTGGCGCCGTCGCTAACGAATACTTCGCCGGGTTCTATCGTAATGCCGCGGCTTGCGAAGTCGTTCCTGATAATGGCGTCTATCAGGAAAGGGTATCCCTGGTCGGGGCCGTAGCCGCGGAAGGTTTCCCTGGCGCCCAGTTCGTCTACCGCTTTATGCATCGCTTCGAGAACGGCCGGAGCCAGCGGCTGCGTTACGTCGCCAATGCCCAGGCTGATAACGCGTTCTTTCGGGTGAGTTACTTTGAATACATTTACCTTTCTGGCGATATCTGCAAATAAATAGCTGTCCTGCAATTTAAGAAAGTGTTCGTTAATTAAAGCCATCTTTGTGTCTCCGTTTTATTATTATATTCCTTTTTCTTCTATTTCTCCTTCAAATACCGTTACGGCTCCTCCAGTCATAAATACTTTGCCGGCGGCTTCGTCCCAGCGGATGCGCAGGGAGCCGCCGTCCATGATTATTTCCGGCGCGCGCCCGGTTTTACCCGTTATCATACCGGCCACCGCCGCGGCGCATGCGCCCGTACCGCAAGCCAGCGTAATGCCCGATCCGCGTTCCCACACCCGCATGCGGCACTTGTCCGGCTCCATAACCTGTACAAATTCTACGTTGGTACGGTCGGGGAAATAAGGGTGGCGCTCCAGCAGCGGGCCTGCGGCGGGCAAATCAATCCGGTTGATATCCTCTATGAATACTGCGAAATGAGGATTTCCCATCGATACGGCCGTGCCCGTATACTTCATGCCTCCTGCTTCAAGCGTCAGCTCTTTTTGCCGTATTACCGGGATACCCATATCTACCGTAACTTCGGCGACCTTTCCGTTTTCGACCGATAAAACCAACCGTTTAACGCCCGAAAGCGTTTCAAGGCTAATCGCCCGTTTAGCGGAGAGGCCTTTATCATAGACATACTTGCCTATACAGCGCGAGGCGTTCCCGCACATCATCGCTTCGGAACCGTCGGCATTAAATATGCGCATACTGAAATCCGCCACGTCTGAACGGCCTATCAGCACAAGCCCGTCTGCGCCGATACCCGTGTGCGCCCTGCTCCATTTTACGGCTAATGCCTGAGGGTTTTCCAGCGGATAGAGCATCGTATTTACATATATATAGTCGTTGCCGGCTCCATGCATCTTTGTGAATCTGATTACATTCGTCATTTTGCTATCCGATTTGTATTTATTATTTCTTTTTGTCTGAACTTTCTGCAAATATACGCATGTTTGATATTATAACGCTATATCCACCCCGTATATTCACTTTCATACCTGCGAATTTCTCCGCCCCATTTGCTTTCTCCACAGCGCCGGCAACAGGCCGAAAGAACTTCGGCAGCGCTCTTTTCTGAATTATATACAGGAGCAAACCGTCCTGCAAGCCGTAAGTAACAAGCCGGCGAGAAGCGGTAATACGAATATTGGCGTCTTCTCTGTTATCCGGCGCTCCGGCAGCCAGGACGCTTTAGCCGGTCAATCGTTCAACGGCGGCCTTGCGAACATAACCGTTTTTGTCATTCTGCGCTATAGCAGCCAGGATGCGCTGGTCGGTCAGACTTTTAACGGCGGCCACGCGAACAGACCAGTCTTCGTCGTTCTGCGCTATGGCAGCCAGGGCGCCCTGGTCGGTCAATTTCCAAACGGCGGCCGCGCGAACATAACCGTCTTCGTCGTTCTGCGCTACGGCAACCAGGGCGCGCTGGTCGGTCAATTTCCAAACGGCGGCCTCGCGAACATAACCGTATTCGTCATTCTGCGCTACGGCAGCCAGGGCGCGCTGGTCGGTCAATCTTGCAATGGCGGCCTGGCGAGCATAACCGTCTCTGTCGCCCTGCGCTATAGTAGCCAGGATGCCCTGGTCGGTCAGGTTTGCAATGGCGGCCTTGCGAACATAGTAATCTTCGTCATTCTGCACTATAGTAGCCAGGATGCTTTGGTCGGTCAATCGTTTAACGGCGGCCTTGCGAATATTACTGTTTTTGTTATTCAGCGCTATGGAAGCCAGCAGGTTTTGGTCGGTCACTCTTTTAACGGCGGCCTTGCGAACATCTTTGTTTCCGTCATTCTGCGCTATGGCAGCCAGCGCGCGCTGGTCGGTCAAGCGTTCAACGGCGGCCACGCGAACATAACTGTTTTCGCTATTCAGCGCTACGGCAGCCAGGACGCCCTGGTCGGTCAATCTTGCAATAAAATTCCAATCAACAGAAACAGAACCATTACCATAGAACATGCTTTCCCGTGCGGCATCAGGATACCTTAGATTAACGACTCTTACGGTGGCGGCCCGGCGAACATTACTGCTTTCGTCATTCTGCGCTATGGCAGCCAGCAGGTTTTGGTCGGTCAATCGCCAAACGGCGGCCGCGCGAACAGGATAGTCTTCGTCGTTCTGCGCTATGGCAGCCAGCAGGATTTGGCCGGTCAATCGTTCAACGGCGGCCTTGCGAACAGACCAGTCTTCGTCATTCTGCGCTACGGCAGCCAGGACGCTTTGGCCGGTCAACCGTTCAACGGCGGCACGGCGAATATTGCAGTGTTTGTCATTCAGCGCTATATCTGCCAGGACGCTTTGGTCGGTTGCTCTTTCAACGGCGGCACGGCGAACATCGCCGTCTTTGTCATTCAGCGCTATAACAGCCAGGACGCTTTGGTCGGTCAATCGTTCAACGGCGGCCAGGCGAACATCGCCGTCTTTGTCGTTCAACGCTATATCAGCCAGCAGGTTTTGGTCGGTCAATCGTTCAACGGCGGCCAGGCGTGCCTCCCAACGCCGCGCTTCTTTTGCAATACGGGTCAGTTTGGCTTCATCGGTAATCTTCTCTACCGCGTTTACGGCTTTTCCCTGATTGTTGCTGTCCCATGCGGGCCTGAATAATCCCATAGCTGTCCTCCTCTTTTTTTATTGTTTTTCGCTCGCGAAGTTAACGTTTCTTTTTAAACCGCGCGCGCATTAAACCGTGCGCGCAATATCTTTTTTTTCCTTCGCGCAAAAGAAAATGTCAGATATGGAGAATAACCAAATCATTTTATATCCTTACAGACAATATTAAACATCCATAACCCATAGCCCATAATTCATAACCCATTTTTTTTTATGAAAGGCTACTTTTGGTTGAGGATTTTCTACTTTTTTTTTATGAAAGGTCGCTTTCAGTTGAGGTTTTCCCGCTTTTTTTTCTGAAAGGCTGCTTTCAGTTGAGGATTTTCTACTTTTTTTTTCTGAAAGGTCACTTTCAGTTGAGGATTTTCTACTTTTTTTTTCTGAAAGGTCACTTTCAGTTGAGGTTTTTCTACTTTTTTTTTCTGAAAGGTCGCTTTCAGTTGAGGATTTTCTACTTTTTTTTTCTGAAAGGCTGCTTTTGGTTGGTGGGGGTTTTCTGTTTTTTTGTAAAGAATCGTTGGCCGGGCTTATTCGCAGCTTTCCTGACTGTCCAGCGCTGTGGCCCATTTGCTGCGCATCG
>JAITRG010000159.1 GCA_031288515.1 Tannerellaceae bacterium | reverse complement strand
TTCATATTCCGAACGGCGTATGTTTATCATTTCTTCCACAGGAACAAAGATATGTGTTTTTTTTATAAACGTTTTCGATTCTTTGGCTTAATGCTTTTTTTGAAGTACCTGAGTAGTTGCAAAAATTCAAAATGACTATATTCTTCACTCCAGGGGGATAAATACCGGCATTTACTCTGTCTGAAAAATCTTCCGCTTCCTTACCTGCAAGCACAGGTGCATATCTGATGGGTGTCGCCATAATTATTCATTTATATACGCTACAAAGATAGTTCTACTTTAACACATTAAAAAGGGAAAATACGAAGAATACGAGGCCGGGAGGGGGGATAAAATGACAGAATGACAAGATAGCAAAATGACAGAAGCGTTGATTTTAGTTATCTTCCAGCAACCCTTACCTTCCCGTTACATTTTTGTATTCCGTCAGCTATCAAGGTAAGGGTTGCCAAATGTTATGTGTTTTTGTTCCGCAGAAACAAAATTCTATTCAATCTCCACCCACCAGTGAGGCATTACCTGCGTTTTATCTTCCTGTTCATGCAGCGCTTTTGCTTTTGCTTTGTCGTTCTCGAAAGAAGCGTAGGTTCCGCCCATGAATGCCGACAGGTTGCGTTGGAAATAGGCGTTCAGCAGGATGGCGCGCGGGTTTTGCGGGTTTAATGCCAGGGCTTCGGCATAGGATGAACCGACGTGGTTTGCGTACCTGGGGCCGTTTTTTTGCGGGTCTACAGACATGATGGCGTAGTAATAGTAACCGTTCAACGCGCTGATTTCCGAGCGAACTTCTTTTGATACGTTTTTCATACGCTTCAGGTCATTGACGTTTGCTTCGGCCTCTTCTATCAGTTTTTGCTTTACATCGGGAACGTTATTCATGAAGAAAAGGCTTATGTTGCTATATGCCTGGTAATAACACGAAGCCCAGTCGTCCGGATAAACCGTATGGATTCGTTGGAAAAGATTACGCGCCTCTTGTAATTCTTCTATGGAACGGGCGTTGTCTAAAGCGGTCACGGCTGCCGTTAATTGCTGGGCCGGCGCATTCTCTTGCGCATAAGCGGTTGGCGCTACTACATGGATTAATACGCTCAAATAAATACACACATACTTTTTCATACTCTTATTATTTTAAAAATTAGACACATCATAAGCGGCGTTTCCTCCCAGGGTGATAAATACGCCTATAAAGAAGAAGCTTCGGGAAGCGGTTGTCATCGGGGTTCCCGACGGCGTATAGTTATAGATATTCTTTCTGCCCAATACATTCGAGGCCGAAGCAAAAACAATCAGTTTCTTAGCGGCAAGAAATGTCCAGCTAATATCAAGGCTGTTGTAATGGGGCGTCCGTGCATTCATAAAGCCTTCTTTTGCGGGATTATGATAAGGGCGTCCGTCGGCATAGCGGTTCGTTATACCGACGATGCTTTTAAGCATAGACAGATTATATTTGACAGAGACGGACAGGTTATGGCGGGAAGCAAATTGCGGCGCATCCTTTACCGGATAATCCCTGTATTTACGTTCGGAATCGTTGAATGAATAAGAAAGCCGGTATTCAACGTTGTCTATTAACCCGGCGTCGCTGAAAAAGGCGTCGATTCCCTTACCGTATCCATTGCCCGAAGCATTCAACAGGCCGTTTTCGATACAGGTTAGTTTGTCGTACACTTTGTAATACGCTTCGAGGCGGTAGACCCGGCTGTTCTTTTGATGATATCCTCCTATAATATAATGTAAGCAACTTTCAGCCGGCAGGCCGGCATACCGGACCATATACTCATTATCCGTCAATTGGGTATAGCGTCCGGCTATCGCTGAAAGGTAACAGTCGTTCAGCCCGTAATTGAAGGCGAGGCGAGGCGTATAATTCCAGGCTTTATTGATGGTGGTATATTCGGCGCGGGAAGAGAGCGCCAGGTTTAATTTGTCGGAGAAACGAAAACTTCCGGTGGCGAATAAGGCATTAACGGCATGACTTATAGCGCCCGCCCTGCCGGGTTCCGTAGCGTAAGAAGGCTGTTTATACTGTGTGTCGAAAAAGCGAATCATGGATTCTACTCCCGCCTGTAGCTTGAAAAAGCCGGTGAAGCGTTTGTTCAGTTTGGCCTTCAAATGAACTTCCCATTCTTTTAAATCAGCTCTGTCATCCGCCTGTATAGCGCCGTTCACCTGTTGGTTGCGAGACGAAAAAGCCATGCCGCCGAAAAGTGTATACCCTTTACCCGATTCGTTTCGCCAGGTAGTATTCAGGTAATAATTATTTTCATGTAAGCGGAACGGATAATTACCGCCGATACGTTGTTTAAACTGTGTATGATCATATCCGGCATAGAGTTTGACCAGGCTTTTGCGGGTGGGTTCGAGTCGTACCTGAGCGCCCGCCGAGAGTTGTTGATACGGGTTTATCCAGTCATGACGGCTTGGAAATACGTTGTAATAAGGCCCCAGATTCTGATAATCCAGGTTGACGGAAGCGGAGCCTGCGGCAAAAGCTTTTGTTCCTCCTCCTCCGCCGCCTACCGACGATAGATTAATGCCGTATTTGCTCGCTGGGCTTTCGTCTTTTGTACTGAGGGGAAGTACGCCGGATAAGCCTTGCGAATATTCCGGGTCGTAACCTCCCAGGGAAAAGGCCATTCCTTCAAACATAAACGGAGAGTAGCGTCCGCGTACCGGCTCATTCTCGCCGGTAGTCGTGTATGGGTTCAACACATGCATATCGTCTATATAGGTTTGCGTTTCACGGCTCTCGCCTCCCCGGATAAAAAGTTTGCCGCTTTCTGCGTTTATCTGCGAACCCGGTAGCGTAGCGATGGATTTGTATAAATCGCCCACCGAACCCCCGGTAGTTACCAAATCAACGGCATTCATCTTCTTCCATTGACTGCTACCGCTTAACTGATAGCTGCTTGCTACTATCTCTACTTCCCCCAGCGAAATATTAATCCGGCGCATCCGTATCGCAAGAAAAGAAGAGTCGGGTAATTGTAAGGACCGGCTATACGTTTCATACCCAAGCATCATGACCGAAAGCGTAACGGCGCCGGATGCAGAGGAGGTAAAACTGAAATTCCCCCCTTCATCGCTACTCGTACCTTCCAATGTCTCTTTTATAAATACGTTGGCATAGGGTAACGGTTGGGATAATTCGTCTGTAACAATCCCCCGGATCGTGTTTTGCGCCGGTATATATCCCGCGAATGCAATGAATAAAAAAATACATCCAAAACGTTTCATAACGACAATCGAATTTGATTTGCTGCAAATGTAGACGAAGCAAATCAGGTTGCAAAATAAATGGGACAGACTGCCGGCGTATGTGACGGGCAGACAGGAAACATACCATTCGTCACAGGATTTGTGACGAATGGCGCCACGTCTGTTTAGTTTTTCGTTACGGATGTTGATCTGACTAATAAAAAAAGATAACCGTTGTCAGTCTGCTGAAAAGTTGTAATTTTGTAATTATAAAACCAATGTTGTTTAGTTAAGGGCATGCAACTATCTTGTTGACAATAAATAAGGTTCATTGATATTTTGAGATTAGTAAAACGTATAGACAGAGCAACATAGTTTGAGAATGAATAAAAAAGTGATAAGCATCTAAAACAGTAATTTATGGAAGCAATTGATGAATTAATTGAATTACTCAAACAAGACAAAGTAATACCATTTATTGGTGCGGGAGTTTCATGTGCTTCTGCAAATATACCAGGATGGAAAGAACTGATATTATCCGGTTTGGACTTTGGGAGGAAAAAAAAATTATTAAATGAAGATACTAATCAGATTATTATTAATGCAATTAATAATGACAATCTTGTTCTTGCAGCAAACAGTTTAAAGGAAGTTCTTGCTGGATATCCTTATAAGAATTGGCTCAAAGAAGTTTTTAATATTAAGCCGTTAAATACAAGTTTACTAGATGCTATTATTGGCTTAGATGCACCATTTATTCTAACAACGAATTTTGATAAATTTATAGAAGAGTCAGATATTTTAAACCCTTTAGCAATTTCGCATGACAAATACCAAAAAGCCCAAAATCTAATAAAAAGTAATAAACCGTTCGTTCTTCATTTGCATGGAGTTTTTGATGAATCAGATTCCGTAATATTGTCTAAATCAGATTACGATATGTTAAACACTAATAAAGGATATAAAGATTTTGTTCTCTCTTTAATGAAAAATTATCATCTTTTGTTTATTGGTTGTAGTAAGGATGGAATAATGGACAATGATTTTTTTATTCAATTTTCTTTTATCAAAGAGTGGTTAATGGATTCTGCAAATAAACACTATACTATTGTTAATGAAAGTGATTTGATAAATACTAATCATATAAAGTTATTGAGAGAGTGTAATGTGGAATTTATTTCATATGGGAACGATTATATTTTGTTAGCTGATTTTGTTGAAAAACTTAATCCAAACAAGAGAAAACGAGTTGATAAAATAGAAAAATATAGAGAGGAATTAACTGATTACATTCAGAAGATAAAAAAACCCTTAGATATATTGAGCGACTCTAACTTAAATTCCGCTCAAAGAACAATTATTTACGATATACTTGAAAAATATAATAACCAAATAAAAGGGAAAAGAGAAAAACTTGAATTTCTACAATCGTTAATATCTACAATTATTAATTCTGATGAACTTTATAAATATATTAAATTATGGAATGAATATAAAGATAACCCAATAAAGTTAAACCCAACAGAATTTATTACTAATGCTATTATTGCTTACAATTGCCTAAAAAAAATACCTGAAGATATAATTGAAGATTTTAAATATCACGGTCAAAAGTCGATACTTCATCCTTATTTTTATAGTGGATATTTAGGTAGTTACATAAACGAACTAGAAAATGCACGAAAAATTGGACGAAATTGGGAAGATTATTATTCTAAAGATGAATATTTATTTGAAAATTTAAAAAGAATACTTGATTCTTTACGTGGTTTATTATCATTGAATTCTTATCAATTTTACAATGAGTTAAATGAAGCTGTTATTAGTAACAATATTCCAAATTCTTTTTTACTTGCTTCATCAAATAGATATATTTCAATATTTAACCCTATAAATAAACAAATTTATGCACAACTCCCTATTGAAGGCAATAAAACTATAGAAAGTGTTTTTCTATCGCACGATAAGGATTTGTGCATAATTGCAAACACAAGAGAATACCTTTTCAAATGGAATCCAAAAGAAGATATTTTCATGAATATTTTCTATTCAATTGAAAAAGACAATCCAATTGGAGGAATTATTAATTGTTATTCAAATATCATTAAAACTATAATACGTAATGAAATAGTTGTTTTTGAGAATTTTACAAAAAAAGAATCAATTAAATTGAATGATATTTTTGACGATATAATTGACTACAAAGACGGTTTTATTGCATTAAAGAGAGTGTATTCTCTGTATTCGGGAGATATTTTATATAGGATTGACAACAAGGGAAATACAGTTCCTATTTTATCTACGAATGATTTATTAACACATTTAGAAAATAAATATAAACTGAAAAATAGAAGTTATTATTATGGATTATTCGGTTATATATTGAAGAAAATTAGGAATTTAGAACAGTTTATATTTCTTCGTGCTAAAATTGCTAATTTATCATCTTTTGTTTTTATAATTGACATAGAAAATTCTAAATATTATTCATTTGAATTTCCTGAAAAAGAATATGGTATTTGCTTCTGTTTTGATTCATTGATCAGCAATGATGATATAAGTTTTATATTTGGTTTTCTTTATGAAGGAGGAGAGAGAATTTTATGCAAACATATTCAATTGAGTAATGAGTTCGAAATTAAAAATGAGATTATCATAAAAGAAAAAAAAACAGAATATGAACCAAATGATATAATAGAAATCCAATATATTACAGACAATTTAATCCTATTAAATGAAGAAGGTAATAGATTAAGATTAGTTGATCTATCAACAGAAGATGTTAATGATTATGATTATTGGGATGATGGTATTAGAAATATGAAATATCATATTAGAGACTAATGAAACACTACATCAAACAAATGGCTTTGTGTTAGGGGGGGGGAGAGCGTCGTATGCATGCCGTCAATTTTATGGAATTTTGGATGTGTATCATCCATCATAAGGCCGGGCAGAACTAACCCAAGAAAATATAAGAAAAAGAAGGTTTATTACATGAATAAGAAAAAGTTATAGCTTAACTAAACAACATTTATTATAAAACATCAATTTAATCCATACAAAAATGAAGAAAATAGTATTAATCCTGTTTTTATTCTTGCCGGGGATAGCTCCGGTACTTCAGGCGCAGGTAGAGAATGCCCCATCGGAAGGAATCAGTGACGAACAATTGTTCAGAACGGGCGTCAGGGAACTGGCGGACGATTCGTTCGGCGGACGAAAGCCGCTTACCCGGTACGAAGACCTGACGGTAAACTATATCGCCGACAAATTCAAGACGCTGGGATTGCAACCCGTCAACGGCAGTTACTTTCAGGAAGTACCTATGCTCTCGGTCAAAACAAATGTAAAAGGCAACGTCGTTACGATGAAAGGGAAAAAAGGCGCTGCACGGTTCAGGATGATGGACGACATGGTTCTCTGGACGCTGCATGCCGAAGAAAAGCTGAAGGTATCGAAAGCCGAGCTGGTCTTTGTCGGCTTTGGCATCAACGCCCCCGAATACGAATGGAACGACTACGAAGGCATTGACGTGAAAGGCAAAATCGCCGTCATGCTCGTGAACGATCCGGGATTTTACGACGACAGCCTGTTTCGCGGCAAGAATTACATGACTTACTATGGCCGCTGGACATACAAATATGAAGAAGCCGGTCGCCAGGGCGCTGCAGGCGCGCTGATTATCCACGAAACAGCCGCAGCAGCATACGGTTGGAGCGTTGTACGGAACGGACGCGCAAACAACATTCTCTGCCTCAACTCGCCCACGGGAAACAAAGAACGGGTCTCCCTGCAGGGATGGATTACCGGCGAAGCGGCGCAAAAACTGTTTGACGTAGCCGGCAAATCGCTGGATGATGCGTTGGCAGCCGCTAAACAGAAAGGATTCAAAAGTTTCCCGCTCGGCGTAACCACGACCATCGAAACGAATAACGACATACGTATTGCCAGCTCCCGCAACGTAGCCGGCGTATTGCCGGGTTCCGACCTGAAAGATGAATACATCGTCTACTCCGCTCACTGGGATCATCTGGGCATTGACGCCCCCATCGACGGCGACAGTATTTACAACGGCGCGGACGACAATGCTTCGGGCGTCGCCGCCCTGTTCGTTATTGCCAATAAATTCAGGCAACTGCCCGAACCGCCGCGCCGCTCGATTCTGTTTCTGTCCGTGACGGGCGAAGAATCGGGACTTCTTGGCTCCGAATACTACGTTGAACACCCGCTGTTCCCCCTCGTCAAAACGGTCGTCAATCTCAACATGGATGCATATGGCGACAAGCTGCGCACCTCCGAAGTACGGGCTTCGGGCGGAGGACTGTCGAAAGACATTGACCGCTACGTCGTAGAAGCCGCCGCCGCACAAGGCAAGCCGGCGAGATTCTCGACCACGAACCCGGGCGGAGGATTCTTCCGCTCCGATCACTTTAACTTTGCCAAGGCAGGCGTCCCGGTTGTTCTTGCGGCAGGAGCCAATCCTCTGCCCCCCAAAGCGCCCGAAGGCATGCTCTGGGGCGGCAAAAGCGCCTATCACCAGCCCGCCGACGAATACCGCGAATCGTGGGACGTCTCCGGCTCGCTCGAAGATATTTACCTCTACTATGGCATCGGACTGCGATTAGCCAACGACGGATATTTCCCGAAATGGGACGACGCCACATACAAAGCCGCACGTGATGAACAGAAATAAAATCATAGCCGCCCTCCTGCTTCTCGCCGGCGCATACCTCGTTTCGCCGGCGCAGGAGCGCGACTACGCCATCGTGGTGCATGGAGGCGCAGGAACCATTGCCGGACTGGAAGCCGATACCGCAAGAGCCGCCGCCTTCCATGCCGCTTTGGATTCGGCCCTGATGATCGGCAACGACATCCTCTCTGCGGGCGGCGAAGGCGAAAAGGCCGTCGTGGCCGTCATCAGCTACCTCGAAGACAACCCGCTCTTCAATGCCGGAAAAGGGGCGACAGTCGCAGCCGAAGGAACATTTGAACTCGACGCAGCCATCATGCTGGGGCGAGACCTGAGCGCCGGCGCCGTAGCCGGAGTGAAAACCGTTAAACATCCCATCCGGGCAGCATATGCCGTTATTACAAGTTCGCCGCATGTGATGCTGAGCGGCGCCGGCGCCGAGCGGTTCGCGGCCGGACAGGGACTCGAAATCGTAGACAACATGTATTTCGCCACGCCCCGCACGATGAGATGGGTGGAAGAATTTAAAGCGGAAAGCGGAAAAAACGGCACCGTAGGTTGCGTCGTACGCGACAGACAGGGTAATCTCGTTGCCGGCACAAGTACCGGAGGAATGTTGAAGAAAAAATGGGGACGCATCGGCGACACACCCGTTATCGGAGCCGGAACGTATGCAGACAACCACAGTTGCGCCGTGTCGTGCACCGGACACGGCGAGTACTTCATCCGCCATGCCGTAGCATACAACCTCTGCGCCCGGTACCGCCATTTGAGAGAAACGGTAGAAGAAGCCGCAGACTACATTATCCACCATGAGTTGAATGCCCGGGAAGGCAACGGCGGACTGATTGCCGTAGACAAAGACGGCCATATCGCCATGCCGTTCAATAGCGACGGAATGTTTCGCGGTTTCCTCTACAGGGAAAAAGGAGCCCGCACCGTTGTCAAGGCGACGGGAATCGGAAAAGAAATGATACCGTAGACGGAATTACGATCCGGCCATATCCCCGGAAAAACCAACGCTTTCCGCATAAGAAAACGCATAAAAGTATGCCTTTCCCGCCGGGAAACGTTGATTCTGTTTTAATGATTTACAATAATCTTATGCGCTTCGGGTTTATCGGTTATCCCGTCGTGGACGTGCAGGATGTAGAAACCGTTCTTCAAGCCGGAGACGTCGAGCGTTACGTTTTCGCCCGTAGAAGCGGCCTCGCGCTGCAGGGCGC
>JAITRG010000284.1 GCA_031288515.1 Tannerellaceae bacterium | reverse complement strand
TATGGCTGATTAATAGCCTAAAAATGGCTTTTCAGACAGTCATATCCTTTGAATCTTGTTAATTGACTTGCAAATCGTAACTTCAAAATTGCGCATTGGGACTTTTGACACACCCTCTTCAAACCGAAGGAAAAAGAAATATCGAAAGAAAGATTGATTACTATAATTTAGATATGATTATTTCTGTTGGCTACAGGGTCAAGTCGAATCGAGGCATTCAATTTCGTATCTGGGCAAATAAAATTCTGAAGGAATATCTTATAAAAGGTTATGCCATCAATCAACGAGCCAAAGCGGAACAGTTGGAAGAGATGTATGAAAAAAAGAGACAACCCGGGGCCGTCCGTAATTTATTCCCACGAAACTTCTTTAAAGGCATACCGGCGCACCTCTCCGTTTTCTAATTGAAGGAGTAGATGCCCGGTAGTTTCTATGTCATATATGCGGGCGGAGAAAGAACCTGCCGGGTCGGAAAAAGAATGATATCCTTCTTTCCGGTAGAGCGCCTGCATGTAGGTATCCTTTATTTCGGTAAATTTTTCTTGTAAAACCAATAGATAGTAAGCGTAAAATATCCGGAGGAACCTGTTCAGCGCCTCTTGTTTATCATATGTTTTACCGGTAACCTGCGTAAGCGAGACGGGATTGGGAGCGTCGCTTTCAAATAAAGCCTGGTTAAGGTTTATCCCTATGCCGATGATGGAACGGGAGATCGTTATCCCGGTTACGTCATT
This sequence comes from Tannerellaceae bacterium, assembly GCA_031288515.1. Classification (GTDB taxonomy): domain Bacteria; phylum Bacteroidota; class Bacteroidia; order Bacteroidales; family Tannerellaceae; genus DFXE01. The sequence continues at coordinate 1,870 of JAITRG010000284.1, read as the reverse complement.
CTCGATCAGTATTCCGCTAATCTTTTTATTTTGCCGGTAAATATCATTCGACCATTTGATGGAAATAAGGTCTGTGTAAGCATCCAGCGTTTCTTTTACGGCAAGGGAGGTTATCTGCGATAGAACAAACTGGCGGTTTGCCAATAGTTGTTCCGGATATAGAACAATGCTAAACAACAGGTTCATCCCCGGAGACGACTCCCAGTTATTCCCGGTTTGCCCGCGTCCGCCGGTTTGATAATCGGCTACAACTACGCTGCCTTCCGGCAACTGTTCTTTCTTCAGATACGCGCGGAGATAATTGTTTGTCGAATCGGTTTCATCCAGACAAATAAGCCGGGGATGTGCATCATTCCTGTTCATCGTTGTATTTTTCCCTTATTCTTTTAGGTAATTTGGCGATAACTTCTTTGTAGGAATGTCGTATCCAGTGCTTTATTTCGCCGGCAGGCATATCCCTGTCCAGATAAATCGTATTCCAGTATTTCTTGTTGAAATGATAAGCTCCTTCCACAGCCCTGTAGCGTTCGCGCAGGCCTTCCGTATAATCCGTATGGCATTTCAGCGAAAGGTAGGGTTCGCCGGCGTCCAGCGGCAATAATAAATACATCTTATCTTCTACCTTGAACACTAATGATACGTCGTCGAAAGGAAAACATTCCGTTGTGTTTCTCAGCGAAAGGCAATATTCTCTTACATCTTCAATATTCATGGCATTGATTTTTCAGAAAACAAAAATAGCGGATTTATATGAATAATTCTGTGTCTCATACGTTTTCTTGCCGGATTGTATTGAAATAATCAATCAGGGAGGCCCCGACCGGAGTGTTAAATTGGATGAAATGCAGAAAGGAATTATCCGAAACAAGCGGTATCGAAACAGGAGAATCGGGGATTTCCTGAAAGAATTGAATATGACGGAAGGCCGGGGAACAGGTATTCCAATTATCCGCAGAGAAATGGCAAAGAATGGTTCGCCGGAGCCACGCTTTGAAACGGACGAAAATTATAGTTACTTTATTACAACGCTTCCTGTACATCCTGCTTTCCTGTCAGATGATGGAGTAAATGAGGGTGTAAATGAGGGTGTAAAAACAATTGAAAACCAATATGATAAGATTTTAGCGCTTATCCGTGAGGGTGTAAATGAAGGTGTAAATGAAAATATATATGACATAATAAACATCCTCACGAATGTAGCCGATTTAAATGCAATAGAGATTGCAGCCCGAACAAAAAGAGGACTTTCTACCATGGAACGATATCTTCGTCTGCTACGCAAAAAAGGAATCATTGAATTTAGAGGAGCTCCCAAAACCGGAGGATATCATTTAACAGAAACCGCCAGAGAAAAATTGAAGTAAGCCCATGCCTCGCCGGAAGTTATTCAACTGAAAATCACGCATTTTGCGACCACGCTTATTCTTCGTTGCCTCCCGGAACACTGTCTTTACCCTTGAAAGTATAGGGTACCCCGAAGATATCGAAGACGAGGCGCTGCGTCGAAGCGGGTGTTGTGTAGACGTCTTTGTATTTACCCTCGAAATGTACCCTGGCGTATGTTTCCACTTTGCGGAGCATATCGTGTTCCGACCAGTACTTGCGTTTCTTCTTCCCGACCTCATCTACTGTCTTTCGAAGGCGGGCAAAGATGATAAGAGAAACGAATGTTACGAAAACCTTGTCGAAATATAATTCCACTCCGTTTCGTTCCCTCTGAACTTATCGGAATCAATAATAAATTTTTCTTTACGCTTTAGAGTGTTGAGATAACCATCCACAATCTCAAATACGTCTACATCATCTAAAAATAACCGGGCATTTTCTTCCAGTTGATTTGTCTTTCCTGCCATGATCAATAAATTCAGAT
>JAITRG010000281.1 GCA_031288515.1 Tannerellaceae bacterium | reverse complement strand
CTAATCCCAAAATGTCAAAGAACTTATTTTATCAAAATCCCATCAAGAGGCCGAAGGGGTTCCCTTAACTAAACGACATTGATTTAAATTGGGTAAATTTCCCATTCTAATTTTCAGATTACCTCCATTTACAACATCCGCAAATGGAACAGAAATAGAATTTTGTTCTTTGCCATTATTATTGATTGTTTGAACATATATGTTTTCAGGGGAATTATTCTCAACTTCAATAATAAATTTATCCCCTTTGTGATACTCTTTATTCAATTTGATTTCTATCCGGTCAAACAGCGGGCTACCGATTTGAAATTCAGGATCGATTTGCGTTAAGCCTTTTACGTCAAACAAACCGATTCCTGCCATCACATACCATGCTCCTAGTTGTCCTTGATCTTCGTCTTGCCCATATCCATATCCATGCAATCCCTCTATGCCATAAAACTCGTCACAAATAGTACGAAGCCATTTTTGAGTTAAATATGGCTTTCCTGAAAAATTGAACAACCATGATATGTGTAAATTGGGTTGATTCCCATGATTATATAATGCTTGGATTCCGGCAAAAGCATTTACCGTTTTTCCTCCTCCGAAAATATCGTTTTGCGAAAGAATAAATATACTGTCCAATTGATTATTAAACACATCCTGACCTACTTTTTCAACTAACTTTTGGGGTTCGTGAGGTACGTAGAAAGTATATTGAATGGCATTTCCCTCCTGAAAACCTGTCCATGGAGCTAAAGGATTGAAGTCTTTTAGAAATTTTCCATCCAGCGTACGAGGACGGATTAACGCTGTTTCGGAATCGAAAAGATTTTCCCAGTTAGACGCCATTTTCGAAAGCATTTCATAGTCTGAATCTCTATTCAAATGTTTTGCAAATTGTGCTACAGCATAACTGCTGAAAGAATATTCGAGAGTATGCGAAGCTCCAAAAACAGAACCTTCATCTTGTTTTGTAATAAAATAATCATCATTAGGAATATAAGGGCAATAACCTCGCTTTACAAATGCTGATACATCCAACTTACCCGCTCCGGCAGGACGGTTCTTGCCATCTACCTCATTTTTCAGAGCTGCTTCATATCCTAAATTGTAATCAAAATCACGAATTTCACAATTATAGGCTGCTGCAATGGCAAGACTCGTAAAATTAGTTCCAACGCCAGAAACATACTTACTGTTAGCAATTCCATCTCCTAACCAACCTGTTTCTTTATATACCAATAACTGGCTTTGTACCCAATCCGAATAATATTCGGGATAGGCTATTGCCCAAAGTTGAGTAAGATTCCAAAATGCTCCCCAAATAGCATCAGTATTATAATAATTATGTACGGGCTGTTGTTTCTCGTTCGATGGAATATATCCGATGTCGCCATCATTTTTTGGATAAGCGCCATTAACATCATTGGTCAATCCACGTCCTAACAAGGCATGATACAGACCTGTATAAAATTTCACTTTATCCTCATATCGCCCTCCTTCTACCTTTATGCGACCAAGCATCTCATTCCATCTACCAAGCGTTTTACCTTTTACAGTATCAAAATCGGCGTCCAAAGCTTCTGTTTCGAGATTTTGCTTTGCATTTTCGATAGAAGTGAAAGATTGCCCTATCTTTACAGTTATCGGTTCATCTTTTGTCGTTTTATAAACCGCAGCAAGGCATGCTCCTGTACCTTTTATTTCTTTATTGGACGATGTTTTATCTCCTCGAAGAAAGGTTTTCGCACCATCGGCAGGTTTGCTTAGTTTAGCATAAAAATACATATTGACTGTTGCATCAGGCTGATATTTTTTTACATATTCGGGCTTAGTCACAACATAACCTTCGATTGTTGTATCATCAATCATTTTGATATATGCATCTTCAACTGCACCACTTTCTCCAAGCTTACTTCCTATGTCAAATAATATATATGACTGGTCTGACTCGGGAAACGTGTAGCGTTGAAATCCAACCCTGTCCGTTGCTGTTAATTCTACCTTCGTATTGTATTTATCCAACAAGACCGAATAGAAACCTGATGTAGCATATTCGTTTTCTTTTTTGAAAGGAGAGCGATAGCCATTTTCGGGATTCTCTAAAGTTCCGGGTATGGTTTTCAATTCGCCAACAACAGGCATAAGCATGACGCCACCTACCTGAAATTCGTGGAAACAAGGGAATCCTTCAATAGATGTGTGTCCATCTTCGTATCCTACAGCTTCCCATCCCTGCTCATTGCCATAACTGCCATTGGTAGATGCTCCAAGTTTAGCCATTCCAAAAGGTACGGCAGCCGGTGTATAAAAAAACCAGCGACTATGTACTGACCCTATATTCGGATTTACATAATCAGATAGTTTTTCAGCAGCAACTTGCTCATTACTGTTATTACATGAAGTCAATAACAATAGAAAAGCTGCCAATAAAAAAGATTTAATAAAAAATTTATTCATAATCTGTATTTATTTATTTATTTTCATTTTTAATAATAGCGATACGAGCATATAATTCAGCCATACAGGATGTATCTAACAGCCATTTTGGCTTTTTACTCTCGTCTTCTCTGCCTGACCAATCGTGATATGAAAGGCCTTCCTTATCCCGGGCATGTTGCCATGCCCAATCGGCACGTTCAATAACGACATTCACATAACGAAGGTCTTTATCTATCTCATACAATTCTTGATATCCTCTGAACAGTACAAGCGTGAACCAAGGCATATCTTTTACATAAGGGATACCTTCTTTCGTATGATCGAAGTAAAATTTACAAGATCCTTCCGCCAGAGCTTTGGCGTCTTCCAAAAACTTACTATTGTTCGTAATCTTATATAGACGAACAGCCGCTTGTATCATCGTTCCCGTATTATAAGTATAGGGATGTTTCTGTACTTCGCTATGAGTACCTTCCGGTGTCAGCAAGGAATTCCATATGATATGGAGCGAATCGTCACGCAAGGTAGATATCATCCAATTGTACGATTTCATTCCATAATTCAGATATTGTTGTTCGTGGGTAGCTTCATATAGTTTCAATGCCAGTACTGTGGCTTTTCCATTCGAGCAAGCAGGTTTCTGATCCCTGATACCTTCGAGCCACGACACACCGCCGCCAAAATCGTCTGTCCATCCACTTTCGATAAAAGTCATTACATCTTTTGCACGTTGCAGGTATAATGGATTTTTGGTCAGATTGTACGAATCAATATAATCAATCCCTACGAGTCCGTTGTCATCGTAATAACGGTCTACAACCTCAAACTTCGAAGGATAAGCCTGATATCCATAAGGGGTGCGAGTCTTGTCTAAATATTTCTCTACAGCTATAACCATCGAATCCAGATAAGAAGCATATTTGTTTTGATTTATCTCCATCAATACAGTTACAGATGAAAACACTCCGCTCATAGGCCATAGATATGACACTTCCTTTGCCTGCTGTACATCACCCTGAAAATAATTCAAATCCGGCTTATAACTATTCGGATAATATTCTGAAAACAAACCATATTCATTTACCCGATACTTATCCCAGACCAGGGCAAAAGCTTCTTCTGCCCTGTCGAGATAAATACCCTGTTGTTGGGCGTCTGCCTGAAAAATGCACCCGCAAAAAACTAATACTAAAGATAACCAAAATTTCATATTCTTAATTCTTCTGTTCTCCTTTATAAACGGCTAATGCTCCATAAGATTCGACAACGGCAGCCTGCATAAGCAATGAATAATACCTTCCCGGATTTCTACCGGTCCAGTCTTCATAGAAGAAGCCTGTCTCCGTCCTTGCTTTTTTATAACCATTGTTTGTAAAGTTATAATATGTTTCTATAAATGTTTTAGCTGTTTCGCTATATGGCTCTAAATCTATATAAGCACGTAATAATTTGGTGTTGAACCATGGGTCTGTATCGGTGTATGAAAGAACTCCGTTTTGTGTTTTTACAAAATAATCATAAGCTCCTGATGCTGTGGTTTTAGCTTCATCCAGATATTGGTTGTTACCAGTAATTTCAGCTAAACGGATTCCATTTTGTACCATTACGGCTGCATTGTATGTCCAGAATGTTTTATTTATTGTCCCATTGGTATTACGGTCGTTCCAATAACATTTTGTAAACGAATCATATAAATTAGCCCGCAACCAATCATATAAGCCTTTTGCCATATCTAATACTGCTTGTTTTTCCGCTTCCGGACAAACTTTATAATATTCGAGAAGGAAAAGAGTGGCGTAGCCATTTGAGCAAGTAGGTTTATTGGCTTCAGTAGCGGATGTATTGTATCTGTATTCCTCATTCCACCACAATGCACCGCCCAGATTACTATCAATGCCATTTTTCAAGAAAGGAACTATTCTGGATGCCCGTTGAAGACAGGTCGCATCCTGTGTCAGACGGTATGCTTCAAGCAGACTGATCCCTACTATCGAATTATCATCATAGAAGCGTGTTCCTCCTCCGGAAGTCCCGTTAGTAGAAGAGCCGTAGCCTCCAATACTGTTGCCCTGAGCTCCATCGGTATAATATTTTTCGAAACCATTGACAATTCCACTGTAGTTGATATTATATCCCAGTTCGTGAAGTTGAGCAGCGCCACTTACCAGTGCATCGTAAGGCCATAAAAACGAGTATGTAGCATCTCCCGATTGCATAGGATAATTTTCCTTGAATAAATCGCCTGCTTTATAATATTGATTTATAAGATCAAATATTTCTTTGGCCCTCAAATAACAATATACTGTTTCTTCGGGAGGGGTTTTTCCGCCGTCGGGTTTCACATAGGGTTCGGAACCATCGTCACAAGAAACAACAAACAGAGCTATTATAAATAAATATAGTATTTTTTTCATATTATAAAATTTTAATCCTATACAGATATATTACAGATAACAAATATATTACAGATAACAAATCTGTATAGGATATACGTGTTTAAAGATTGGTTACATTTGAAAATTCATGTATCATCAGGTTTTCTTTGTTGGCGTCTATTGTTATAGTTGCTTTTTTAGAATCGAGATCGCCTTTCATTTTCCAAAGATGATCCCACTGGCTCCATGTAAATTCACCAAGTTCGTAAAAAGATAATGGCTCATTGCCTGTCGGCCTTTCCGAACTTACTCCGTCCATACGTCCCCAACATTTATCAGTACCGTCCACAGTGGCTATGAAATAATATCTTTCTTCTATCCAGCTCAGCCAGCCCGGAGGATTTGTTTCCGGTTTGCTTGGATCAAGAAACCTGATGGCACAATTATCGGCAGCAAACTTGCCGTTACCGATATAGGATAAGTTGCCGATAACATCAAAGGAAGCTCCCCAGATACATCTCACATTTGAAATAATTTCTGTCTTGACAGATAGAGTATTAAAATCAACGGTTATTCTGTACGGATTCGTGTTTGGCGTAATATTGGTTACTCCGGAACCATCTTTCAGTTTTGCATCTTCCAGATGGTAGGCGAATTCTTCATCTCCAATTTTTCCTTTCAACTCAATATCGCCACTACCTGATATTTTTGAATAGATAATATATATTCCATCCGAAGCTTTCCGGAATAATGAGCCGTCTGTTCCACCGCTTTCATTTCCTGAGCCATATAAGTATAAATTATCAGGCATATTGTCTATGCCATCGCCACGGGTAACTTCCATGTCTTTTTTGAGATCTATTGTTTTAATATCTCCACCTTTTGAGGTAGTCACCGTCCATGATATTTCCCCGGTTTCACCCGGTTTAATTCCGGCTTTACGGGCAATACCATTCAACACTGCATGCGTAAGTGTCAGCTTGGCTTGAGCGCCATAATCACTCGCCATTTTTTCTATAGGCTCAGAAAATGTTTCTCCTTTTTTTGTGAAAAGGACTTCGTATATTACATATGAACCGTCATCGGCTCCTCCTCCGTTCCATGACAAAATTATATTATTTGATGAAGTTACATCCAGTTCTACTTTCGCCGGAGATGATAATTCAGTGGGAACTGTAAATCCGGTTGAAAGTTTATAATCATCCGAGCAATTACTAAATAAAAGCAGGATGGTTGCTGTTAATGATAAATAAAGATATTTCATGATTTTCAATTTAAGTGTTACCATTTAGGGTTTTGTGTGAGGTTTTCATTCAAATCTCTTTCGTTCTGAGGTAAGGGCCATAAGTAATGTTTTGTAGCATCAAATCTTCTTTCATCTACACGTACATAACCATTATCTGTTCCAACCGCATCTCCTGTATAGAGACCATGACACCATCCGTTAAGCACTTGTTCTGCCGTTTTCCAACGAATAATATCTTTGTGTCTTAAGCCTTCAAGAGCTAATTCGCAACGGCGTTCGCGGCGCACTATGTCTTTCAGGTCACCCGTTGTGGGAAAATTCAAAGCTTTTGTATCTGTAAATCCAGCACGGGTACGAATCAACTGTATAGTACGGTTCCATTCAGTTGCATCCAACTGATTCTGCTCTGCTAATGCTTCGGCATGCATTAGCAAAATATCTGCATAACGCATTAGAATTATATTTAAACCTGACATAAGGTTTGACCGATATGTGTTATCCCAATATTTTTTCATGTAATACCCTGTAGGTGAGCAATCGGAGGAGAAGTCATAACCATTTGGGGCCGCGTTTTTAGTACAGTCAACTTCGTGGGCCGACCCATCAGCTAAAGTATAGGAATTGCCTGTATAAATGATGCTGGCAGCTAAACGCGGATCCCGGTTAGCGAACGGATTAGCAGGGTCATAACTTGAAGCGGGTGCATTTTTTATTGTATATCCATCCAAAGTGATATAATCGTCAACTAATTCCTGAAGTGGTGCAAGTTGTGAATGTCCCCCTAATGATGGAGGTAAAAACTGATATTGTACCTGATATTCCCTGTCTACCGGCTTATACTGCACATCGAGCATTACTTCTGAATTATTTTCATTTTCAATTTTGAATAAGTTTTCATAATTTCCAAATAATGAAAAACCTCCCTCTGTCATTATTTTGTTTGTTATAGGAGTAACCTCGCTAAATCGCCCTTCAAACATCAAAATACGGGCTTTCAGCCCCATGGCAGCCCAACGTGTTATCCGCCCTGTATTTTTATCATCATAAGAAGGAGGAAGATAGTTGTTGTCAATAATGGTGGATAATTCGTTTAGTATATTATTTACTACTTCTGATTTAGGCGTACGTCCTATAGTTTTAGATTCGCTGATGGATATAACGTGTGTAAAGTATGGGATATCACCGAATTTGGAATACAATTCGAAATAATGATATGCTCTTACAAAAGTTACTTCTCCGATATAACGATTCCTCAATTCGTCACTCAAACCCGGAACGAGCTGTATATTGTTCAATAATAGATTACAATCGCGTATACCTGCATAACGGTAACCCCATACCGAACGTACATACATGTCGGCAGGAGTAAATAAACCATTGCCTACCTGTTGATTATGAGTATGTGCTTTGGTGTAAGCATTGTCAGTCATAGCATCAGAGTATAAAACTTCATCGGCGTTATTCATCCCCTGATAACATTTGTTCACCATGTAAATAGCTGACTCGGTTTTTTCCCAAAAGTCTTTGTCGGTATCCCTGTCATGTGGGGAGAGTTCGAGGTCTTCGCAAGACGTTATACACGCCAACGTAACAGCTATTGCAACTGTGTATCGTAATATATTGATATATTTTTTCATTTTATTGTTTTTTAAAAATTAAGATTCAATCCCATAGAATAAGTCCTGTTTACCGGATAGATACGACCTCCGCCATCTGTGGTTTCAGGATCCCATCCTCCTTTCATATCACAGAAAGTAAGAGCATTCTGTATACTTGCATATATACGAAGACGGCTGATCGAAAATTTTCTAGTCAAATTGACAGGAAGCGTATAACCCAACTGTACATTCTTGAGTCGTAAATAAGCCGCATTTTCAATCCAGAAGTTCGATTTAGCTGCATTATTAGCCGATTCAGCCCCTACTGTCAAACGGGGATAGGATGCGTTGAGGTTATCAGGAGTCCAACGGTCGATATGGAAATTAAAGACCGGACCTTCATTATTATTATGGAAGGCTTCAACAGATTCTCCCCTAAGCCATACTTTTCGTTGACCTACTCCCTGCCAGAACATAGAAAAGTCAAACCCTTTCCATTCTGCGGCATAATTAAAACCGTATAAAAAGCGAGGAAACCTGTTTCCTAATACAAAGCGGTCATCATCTTCTTTGATAACTCCATCCCCATCTTTATCCAAGTAGCGTATATCTCCCGGTTTAGGAGTGATACCATCCAGATGAGGCCCTTGGGCTACTTCTTCTTCATTTTGAAAATATCCATCCCAACGGTAAGCATAATATGAATTTATTGGATATCCTTCTTTCACAATACTGGTTACATCTGAGCCATTAATCCAATATGTACCTTTAAGATCGATTACTTTATTTTGGCTATCAGCCAAACTTGCAGAGAAATTATGATTCACTTTTCCGGTTCTCAAATTATAACGTGCCGATAATTCCCATCCTTTGTTTCTAACTTTTCCTGCATTCTGAATAGGAGAACCGCCTCCATATAATCCCGGAACAGGAATATTAACAAGAATATCGTAGGTATCATTAAAGTAATACTCTCCGGAAAATGTCAACGCATTAGTCAGAAAACTTAAATCGACTCCGATATTATACATACTTGTCGTTTCCCATTTCAAATCAGGATTAACGGCATCAAAAGCAGCCACAGGATAAATTGTGTTCCCGAAATTGTATCCTTGAGAAACATTTACGGTAGCCTGATATTTATAATTGTCTATCCGGTTATTACCAACCAATCCCCACGATCCTCTGATTTTAACAGAGGGCATTATGTCTTTCAAACTTTCAGGGTAAAAATTCTCTTCCGAAACTCTCCATGCAGCAGATAACGACGGGAACCATGCAGAACGATTACCTTTACGGAATTTTGAGGAAACATCATCTCGGATGTTAAATTCAAACAAATACCGTTCTTTGAAATTATAATTCAAACGGAAAAAAGCTGAGTAAATAGACCATTCTGTCTGCCATTCCTGATTACCGGTATTAGAGGTTTGCAGTCCTCCCATAATGTCATAATTCGATTCATCCAGTAATCTGAAAGTTTCGAAACGGTTATCAGTACCTCCCTCATAAGAATATCCACCCATTGCGTTAAATGTATGATCCCCCCACTTTTTATCATAAGATAAGATGAGGTTGGCAGTAATATTTTGTATCCGTTGTGAACTATTGTTCATGCGATTTTCCTGATCTCCTGATCCGGGTATAGCTTTACGATTTTCCTTCAGACGGTTATAATATAACTGTGCTCCAACCATTCCCTGGAGTTTTAGCCCCTCTATTAATCTAAACTCTGCATTCACGATTCCTGATAAATCGTCATTCCAACTTTTACGCACTCCTCCTTGCTCCAGACGGGCCAGAGCATTTGAATTACTACCTCCCGGATAGGTATAATCGCCGTTTTCATCTTTTATCGGATAAATAGAAGGCATACGGGTGACTTGCTCGATAAGCCAATCAGTCCAATACGCATGATCTTTTACCGCATTACGGGTATAAGCTGCTAAAACGTTGAATTTAAACCGTTCAGAGACCTTAGTATCTATGTTTACACGGGAATTGTAACGTTCTAATCCATAGCCGGGTCCTTCGAGCATACTTTCCTGATCGGTATAGGCTCCCGATACCAAATAGGTTGTTTTTTCGTTCCCGCCTGTAATTGATAGGTTATGCGTTTGTTGGGGCGCCTTAGACTTATATATTTCTTTCATCCAATTAGAATTAGTACCATTTAATTTGTAATCCCTTATTTGTTCCGAAGTAAATTGAAGAGGTCTGCCTGAATTAAACAATGCTTCATTTCTCAATTCCGCGTATGTCCATGAATCGACAATATCGGGCATAAATGTTGGCGTTTGGATAGCATACGTATAATCATAGGATACGCTGGCTGTTCCTTTACTGCCTTTTTTAGTAGTAATGAGAATAACCCCATTTGACGCGCGCGAACCATAAATGGCAGCTGATGCAGCATCTTTCAAAACAGATATATTTTCAATATCCGACATATTTACATTCTGAATGTCGCCTTGTATACCATCGATTATTACCATCGGGTCATTATTATTCAGTGTGTTTACCCCACGAATATTAATGGACGGACGGCTTCCCGGCTGGGAATTACTTTGCTGAATTGTCAATCCCGGGGTAGTGCCTTGTAATGCTTCTACTACATTAACGACAGGCCTGCTTTCTAATTCTTTTATGTCCACTGAGGAGACGGCTCCGGTCAGGTTTACTTTCTTTTGGTTGCCATATCCTACAACTACTATTTCGTCTAATATCTTATTATTCTCAAGTAAGGTTATTCTCAAGTTCTTTTTTCCCGAAATAGATACCTCCTTATTCTCATATCCAACATATGAAATAATTAAGGTTGCATTTGCAGATGATACATTGAGGACGAAATTTCCGTCAAGATCAGTAATAGTACCGTTCGTTGTACCTTTTTCCACCACCGAAGCTCCGATGATGCTTTCGTCATTTACATCTATTACTGTTCCTTCTACTCTGCTTTTATTATCCTGAGCATAAATGGTTATACTAAGGATAAGAAAACAGATGGACAGTAAAGCCCTAAAAGACATTTTTTTTCTTAGTGAAAGAAAATGTCGGATCTGTTCATAGCTCATTTTTGTTAACAAATAATTTTTCATGTGATCAAATTTAAATCGTTGATAATATGATTCAGTTGTCTATTTTATGTAATGCATACGCATAAGCTCCCAATGAAATTGCCCTGCTGGTTCCAAGAGCAGTCTTCATTATTACTGTTTTTTTATTGGGATTATAATGGGCAGTTTTATTACTCCCGGGTATCTGAAGCTCTACGCTTTTATCTAAAAGGAAATATTCAAATTGTTTTTCATCTGCCATATCAAATATTTCCATCTGTAAGCGAGATAAAGTATTGCCGGCAAATGTGGTCAGCGTTGATTTCATCTCTTTCAACAGGGCTGGCATAATATATTTCGCGGCGCCCATAATTCCGCCTCCTGTAACAACAATACCATCTGTGAATGTCAGTAAGTGAGCGATTGCATCGCCAGCCGCTTCTCCAAATTGGGCAAAACTATCGATAGCGGCTTGCCTGTCACCATCTTTATCTCCCTCGGCAATGAGGAAAATATCTTTTGGAGTCAATGCCTTATCTTCAATATGAGATAATTCGTCGTATACCCTCGTTATAGCACGGATGCTGACACTTTCTTCGGCTATCATATTCGGATGCAGCTTGTTTCTTAACACCCATATATCGCCCCCACAGTCATTATCTCCAGTCAGCAAATGATTGTCGATTACTATTCCTGACCCGAAACCTGTGCCAAACGTGATTCCTGTCAGATTTTTATATTCTCTTTTGCTACCATGTTCCTTCAGTCGCTTATTCAGATCAGGGAGCGCTCCAGCTAATGCTTCTCCGTATGCAAACAGATTGCCATCATTATTTATAAATACAGGTATTTGGAAATATTCTTCCAAAAAAGGGCCTAAAGGTACTCCGCCTCTGAAAGAAGGAAAATTAGGCAGATCTCCAATTATACCATTCTTGTAATCGGCCGGTCCGGGAAATGCAAAACTAATAGCAACGGGTTCACTTAACAATTGCTTTTTTTTATGAGTAAATCCTTTCACTAATGTATCCAAACATTTTTCAAAGTGATCAGAACAGGCGGGCAAACAATATGGGGTAACTATTTCTTTATTGGCTTGTATAGCCGAAAAAACAAAATTTGTTCCTCCGGCATCTAATGTTAACACAATGCGATTATCGTAACTGTACATAGATATTATGATTTAAATTTAAATGAAATTGATCCCATTATTAATAAAGCTGCCAGAAGCACAACCATCCCGGTTGTGAAAGTCGACATATCGGTAATCAATCCTTGAAGTGGAGATAATAAAGCTCCACCCGACACTCCCATTATCATCAAAGCCGATATTTCGATGGTAGCGGCTGTTATTACCAGCGATAGCATAACAGTCTTCTTTCTTCCTGTTTTCCCCATCAGCAAACCTGTAGGCACAGAAAATACGGCAAACCAGACAAATACCATCACAGGTATCAGATTGGCCACAGAGTCTGACAGGTCAAAGTCTTTCTTTACATAATTTGTGGCAACTCCTGCAATATCCACAAAGCCCATTACAAAGAAGCTGAGGAATATCGGCAGGAATACTGCGGGTGAATTCGATTGTTTGTCGTTCATGGTATGGTATATGATTATGCAGGGTTAAATCCTTACCGATGCTTTTATAGTCATACATTCTTTACCTTCAGATAAGCCATGAGGACGAATGGCATATTCCCCGACGCTTGCAGGAATGATAAAGGTTTCGGCATAATGTATAATCATCGGTTCGAATGCATTGGCTGGGCTTTCAATGATTATTTCCTGCCCATCCACAAGGTTTAAAACGTTCACACTTTCATCTGTATGATGAGTTACAGCCTTTGTGAAGGTATGCCGTCTTGTTTCGATAAATTCATTCCGATGGAGGCCTGTTTTTTCTTCTTTCCACCCGTCTCCGCTTGCAACAATCTCGAAGCAATTTACCAGTTTCTTTTTCGCATATTCGGTATCACGGCCCCAGTCGATTACTTCTTTTCCTCGTTTTACATTAATGGGACGTGGCTTACCATCCAATCCGAGACGTTGCCAATCCCATAATTTGAACGTAAAAAGGTTAGGGGTAGAGCTGATTTCCAACACTACAGCATTTGTTCCCGAGCAATGGATTGTCCCCGCAGGGATAAGAAAATGATCATGCTTTTTAATCGGGTATGTATTTACATACTGTTCAGCATCGAAAACGATTTCGCCTTTCTGCGCTTTCTCCAAATCTTCAATCATAGCATTATTGTCAATGCCTGTTTTTAATCCCAGATAAACATGGGCGTCTTCACGGGCGTCCATGATGTAATAACTCTCATCTTGTGTATAGTTAAGCCCGAAATTATCATGCGCATATTGCGTTGCAGGATGTACCTGCAAACTTAAGTTGCCTCCATTAATAGTATCCAGAAAGTCGAAACGGATAGGGAATTCTTTTCCGAACCGTGCTTCTACAGGCTCACCTAACAGTTGTCGGCTTTTTGTGTAGACTAGGTTTACCGAAGGCGTCTCAAATATAATATTATCAACCTCTAGTAATAAGCTGTTTTCCTCCGGTACACAGTCGAAACACCACCCATAGTTCGGCTTGGAAGAATCGAGGTTACAAACTTCTTTCATCCATTGTCCGCCCCAAGGTGCAGGATCAAAAAACGGAACCACGCGGAAAGGTGATGTGGATGCTTTTTCCATTCCCGCATAAAAGGTTTGCTTGTCTATCATTTTGGGGTCATTGGGAACAACCGTATCCAGCCAGTAATCTACACGTTCATAAATAGCCCCTTTGTGCTTGTCCGATACGCGCCAATCGTTAAACATTCCGCGTTTATATTGGGATGAAAAAGGCTCCTTACTATTGTCGATACCTAACCCTTTTGCCTCCTGACGTCGCATACGCTGTTGAATTTCCCAGCGAGGCATATCTGCATAAATTAATATGGAATTATCAGCTACCAGATACGCTCCATTTCCGAATATTATAACATTCCCACCTGTTTCTTCAATCTTTTTTCGAGCTGTATGGAGCTTATCGGAATCGAAATATTCTGATAGATATATATTTGACATATAGCCAAATAATACATCATCGGTCATAAATCTTTTTGTTAATGCCTCTACTGCATCCTCAGAGATGAATAAATCTCTGGTGTCAATAAATAAGGTCGAATTTATTTTTTCAAATTGAGATTTTATTTCATTATAATGAACACCTGTGTAGCAGTCGATAGCTATTACATTTTTATTCAGGTTCTTTTCAATTATGAAAGATATAATTTCACCCCAACCCTGTACCACCAAACCGTCTATTTTAACTGACGGAAATTTCATGTATGAACTTTTCATGTTAGATTTATTATTAATGTTTAGCCATTTGCTTAATATGTATGTACATATACGATTGCAAATATAGATTGTTTTTTGCTAAAAGCAAATAGTTTGAGGATTATTTTTTATATTTGCAATAAAAACATGAAACTAACAATAGATCACAACAGTCAGACACCCTTGCATAAACAGGTCGAAAAGCTTCTTCGAGAACTTATTGAGAAACCTGAATATAAAGATGGGAAGCTCTTACCCAAAGAAGTCGATTTGTCTGAACAATTAAATATTTCACGTAATACATTACGGCAATCAATCAACACATTAGTATCTGAAGGTCTGCTCACAAGGAAAAAAGGAGTAGGTACACGTGTTGAAAAAAAGAAAATCTTTAGCGGTGCGAGCAATTGGTTGAGTTTCTCAGAAGAAATGAAAATCCTGGGGATAGAAATTCATAATTTCGAATTGCAAATTATACGGCATGAGGTTTCTTCTGAAGTTGCTGCTTTCTTTAATATCAAAGCAGGCATCAAAGTCATGAGGCTTGAACGCTTGAGAGGCAAGAAAGAATTTCCGTTTGTGTATTTTATTTCAGAATTTAGCCCTGAAATACCCATTTCCGCTTCAGAAAACTTTAATCGTCCGCTATACGAAATACTTGAGGCTGATTATGGAATTATTGCCGAAACATCAAAAGAAGAAATCAATGCCGCCGCCGCGGATAATTTTATTGCTTCAAAATTAGAAATAAAACCGGGCGATCCTATTCTGATTCGAAAAAGATATGTGTATGATATCCATAACAATCCTATTGAATATAATATCGGATGTTATCGTGCCGATTCATTCACATATACTCTTGAAAGTAAACGAATTTTTTAATATGTATATACAAGCTGTTTTCTTTGACATCGATGGCGCTTTAGTTAGCTTTAAAACTCATCAAATTCCACAATCAACCATTGAGGCTATTGAAAGCCTCAGGCAAAAGGGAATAAAACTAGCAATTGCTACTGGACGCTCTTTATATGATATAAATAACCTTGGCGACCTTGTATTCGATGGCTATATCACAGCCAATGGAGCTTATTGTGTAACAGGAGAGAAGGATGTTTTACACAGAAATTTAATATCCTAAAAAGATTTATATAGACTGGCAGCATATCAGAAACACAATAAATTTCCTTGCATTGCTAACTATATATAGATTTCATGTAGATTTAGAATTGTATATATCTGATTTTCAATGGTATTATTTCAATTAGAATATCAAAAACTATATTTAATTAGTAATGCCATTTTTTTAACATCCAAATTTATTTTTCCGGCTTTGTCAGCAGGCCGGATTTCACCCCTGTTTTGAACAGACAGATACTGTTCTTTCAGTTTCAGTTTTGTTGCAAAGGATTGGTTTACAGAATGAAACACTGAAAGAAGACGAAAAAGGAGATTTCAGCTTCCTTTCAGCCTTCGGAAACCGGAGGAGATTTATTCCATAAAAAAAAGCGCTATGACGCTTTCAGTAAACCATTATAATGTCTTTAGTAAACCATTATATACTTTTTACCAAACCATAATAATGGTCTGCTGAAGGCGTCATAATGATTTTTTCCCTTTTTGCCGTCCCTGTAATTTTTTTACTGAAAGAAGGCTGAACGGTCTTCTTTCAGCCATAGCTGTTCACACGCAAGTATCTATAAACCGGATGAAAGCTGAAAGATATCGCCAGACAAGCCTGTGTAACGGGTTAATGGCACGGGCCTGAAGAGGAGGATGAAGAGTTATTTATGCCCCGCCAGAAACGTATTGATATATTTCAACAGATCGATAAATGGGAGGGGGAACGTGTGGTCGCCGATAGCGCGGATGGAAATAAATTTACTCTCGCCGGGCGTTTGGAAATGAACTTGATACATGATATCGCCCATGTACTTGTCCGCTTCCTTGTCGAAACCGTACGAATCTTTCATTTTGAATAAATTACATTTGGCAAGCAGGGTTTCAAGGGTTTTGTATTCTTCTTCCGTAAGCGTTCCTTCCCGTATAACAGGCTCCCGTTTGCCGGCATGATTGTCCATGTAGTAATTATGGGTTTCAATCTTATAGGTTTTATTACTGTCGAAGGAAACGGAGGTTTTGTAATAATCCACGCTTTCCATACTGTAACTGAAAGAAAATTCTTTCAAACTGTTCCGGCAACCGGCAAATAATATTACAAATGCCGCCGGAATAGCGGAGATAGCAAGTATGCGTTTTATCATTCTGTTCATAAAGATATGTATATGTAGGGCGTAAAACTAATTAAAATAGTTGGAATACCCAAAGGGAATACCTACATATAGGTATTGAGCGGAACTGTTTTTACCTATAACTTTGTATTGTTTTATACAACTTAAGCAACGAAGATGAGATTATCGGAACTACGAACCGGCGAAAAAGGGATAATCGTTAAGGTAATGGGGCGCGGAGGCTTCCGTAAACGGATTATCGAAATGGGCTTTATCAGGGGAAAAGAAGTGGAAGTAATCCGGAACGCCCCGCTGAAAGACCCGATCCATTACAGAGTAATGGGCTATGACGTATCGCTTCGCCGGAGTGAAGCGGCCTTGATTGAAGTAATCGGTATGGCCGGGACGGAAGGCAGGCAGGCGGATTCGGAAACAAATTGGCGGGATTTCGATTCGTACGTCACGCCTTCGCCGGACGACATACGGTCGATAGCCATTGAAAGGGGCAAAACGATTAATGTAGCTCTCGTAGGCAACCCTAATAGCGGCAAGACCACGTTTTTCAACCATGCTTCCGGCGCCCACGAACATGTAGGCAATTACAGCGGCGTAACCGTAGACGCCAAAGACGCCGTATTTAAACAAAGCGGCTACACGTTTAAAATTGTAGACCTGCCGGGAACTTACTCCTTATCCGCCTGTTCGCCGGAAGAACGTTTCGTGCGGAAACATCTGAACGAAGAACATCCCGATGTGGTGATCAACGTGGTAGACGCATCTAATCTGGAGCGAAACCTCTATTTAACCACCCAGTTGATCGACATGGATGCACGGATGGTGATCGCCCTCAACATGTATGATACGCTCCGGAAGCGGGAAGATACCTTTGATTATAAATCGTTGGAAAAAATGATCGGGGCTCCCATCGTCCCTGTCATAAGTAAAACAGGCTTTGGGATAAAAGAATTGTTTGACCGCGTTATCGGCGTATACGAAGGAGAAGACCCGGTGATCCGCCACATCCATATCAATTACGGAGACGACATTGAAAGAGCGATAACCCATGTAAGGACAGCCATTAAAGAGAATTGCGATTTGTCTAAAGGACTGTCTAAACGTTACTTAGCCATGAAACTGCTGGAAGGCGACCCGGAGACGGAAGTTTTTATCAGGGATATACCCGGAGGCGAGGCCGTATTGAACGTTTGCGGCGAGAATGTAGCGCAAATAGAAAATCTGTTGCAGGAAGATAGCGAGACGGCTTTTACCAATGCCCGGTACGGATTCATCTCAGGCGCCTTGCGCGAAACGTTCGAGCCGGGTAAGGCCGGGTCGATGAAAAGTACGCAGCTTATCGATTTGCTGGTAACGAACAGGGCGCTGGGTTTCCCTATCTTTATCTTCTTTATGTGGATAATGTTTAAGGCAACCTTTAGTTTTGGAGCCTACCCGATGGAATGGATAGAGAACCTCGTTGCATGGATTGGAAGCGCCGCGCGGCAATACATGCAGGAAGGGCCGTTGAAAGACTTATTGATAGATGGAATTATCGGCGGGGTAGGGGGCGTGATTGTTTTCCTGCCGAACATATTGATACTATACCTGTTTATCTCTTTTATGGAAGATTCGGGTTATATGGCAAGGGCGGCCTTTATCATGGATAAGATTATGCATAAGATGGGCTTGCACGGGAAATCATTCATACCGTTAGTGATGGGCTTCGGGTGTAATGTCCCGGCGATTATGGCTTCACGCACCATTGAAAGCCGCAACAGCCGGCTGATCACCATGCTGATTAATCCGCTGATGAGTTGCAGCGCACGCCTTCCGGTGTACGTATTGCTTACAGGCGCCTTTTTCCCTGATAAGGCGGCCATTGTACTGCTGGGGTTATATGTGTCGGGCATTTTACTGGCTGTGGTGATGGCCCGGTTGTTCAGGCGTTTTCTTTTCAATGCAGAAGATGTGCCTTTTGTGATGGAATTGCCCCCGTACCGTATGCCTGCCTTCAAATCGATTCTTATTCATATGTGGGAAAAGGCAAAACAATACCTGAAAAAGATGGGGGGAATTATCCTTTTGGCTTCCATTATTATATGGTTTCTCGGCTACTTCCCGCTTCAAACAGGCAATAACGACGCATCCGGGCGCCGGCAAAATTCCTACATAGGCCGGTTAGGGCAAACCATCCAGCCCGTTTTGCAGCCGTTGGGTTTTGACTGGAAAATAAGCGTAAGCCTGCTTACGGGGATGGCGGCAAAAGAAGTCGTTGTCAGTACGCTGGGCATACTGTATACAGGAGGCGAAGGAGCGGCAGACGAAGAAAAAGAGGCGCAAAAGCTCCGCGAACGGCTTAAACAGGACGCCTACCCCGACGGTTCGCCTGTATTTACGCCATTGACAGCATTAAGTTTAATGCTGTTTGTCTTGATTTACTTCCCGTGTATAGCCACGGTTGTAGCCATATCAAAAGAGGCCGGTTCGTGGAAATGGGGATTGTTTACGGTTGTTTATACCTGTATGCTTGCCTGGATCGTATCGTGCATCGTATACCAGGCGGGTAGCTTATTACTTGGAATAAATTAATTATTAATTATGTGGCAAATAATAATAGTGGCGATAACAGGCGTTATGACGGTTGTTTATACAGGATATCAGGTATACCGTTTGACAGTAAAGATTCGCCGGGGCGGCAATCCGTGCGCCGGGTGTGGCAGTTGTGAATTTAAAAACCGGAGAAATAATAAAAAAGACTGCCCGGGAACTAACTAATTGAATAATTTATTACATTTGCCTTATTATAGAACCCTCGCAAAGAACTAAATGATGGCAACTGATTCAAAGAAGGAGATAAGTGTTTTTTTGTTGTTTGTTCTCTGTTTTATTATTACCGGCTGCGACGACAAACCCTACACTTTAAGAAGTAATGATTATGAGTTTTATTATATGGTAAACAACAGGCAGGCGGCAGCCCGCTTAGCTTCTTTCATGTATAATAAAACAGGCACAGCCGATCCTGTAGAACGCTTTAAGCTGGTACACATCTCAGACGTACATGTGTCGGACTGGTCGGTCGACAATAACTATAAATCTCCGAAGAACTTAACAGAATCGGTGAAGTTTGCCAATCAGAGCGAACTGAGGATAAATGCCATGGCAGCTACGGGCGACCATATCAGCGGAGGAATAAAAAGCGGCGCGCTCCTGTATCTGAATTCTTTTTACACCCATCTTTATACCGATAACCGGATACCCACCTTCCCCTGCTACGGCAATCACGACAGTAATATGGGCGAACGCTTGCAAAAAGAATACCTGAGTTCGGCAGAGCTGGCAAACGCCTTTAACAATAAAGGGAATTATTCGCTGCAAAGGCCGGCCGGAAAGAATTACTATTATGCCGACGTAAAGAATCCGATGGGGGGATTCATCCGTTTTATAGCCTTGGATATGACCGACCAACCGGCCTTTCAATATAATACAATGAAAGAGGCCGCGTTTTCGCAGGAACAGATAGACTGGTTTGCCAATGTAGCCTTAAAACAGGGAATGACCGGGCAGCACAGCGTCATTGTCTTAACGCACTATCCTTTCCAGTCTTACAGGAGCGACGCCAGCACCTATCTGATTGACGGAAACTTCATACATACCTATAAGCTATTTCCGGAGATTGTTGAAGCTTTCCGAAGCCGGTCGTCCATACAGAAGACGTTTGAAAACATCCGGCAACCGTCGGAAACATGTACGGTAGACTATGATTTCAGCGAAAGCGAGGGCGAATTTATCTGCTATCTGGGAGGGCATGCCCATGTCTTTGCCGTTTTCGACGTAGGAGGCCTGAGTAATGCCAACGAACAGTTGCTCCCCCAGCGGATGATTCTTTGCACCAATCAGGCGGCGTCTGAGGCAGGAGTAGTCTTTAACAGCGTACATCGTGAAGTGAACGGTATCTCCAGCAATAGCTTTACCGTCTATTCGATAGATACCCGCGAAAGGAAGATATACGTCACCTATTTCGGCTCGTTTAATCCGTCTTCCGGTCGCGCCGAATTTCCGGTAATAATAGATTACTGACAGCGATTAGGAGAGAAAAATCAGGCATTTCTGCGAGCTGTACTGTGTAGTTCGGTTCTTTTTGTATAATTTTGCAGGATGTGCCAAACGATTTATTATAATCTAATGATAAGAACTTATGCAGAAAATTAAAAGCGTGCAAACTGAAGAGAACTTTCCCGAATCCGTTGAATGTCCGCTCTGTGGGGCAGGCGCTCAATTAGTAGAGAAACATTGTCCGGGTTTCATCGAACCCGATACGTTCAGTATATATCACTGCTCTGCGTGCGATACGCAGTTTTCAATGCCGCGCATCGGAAATAATAAGATATACGAATACATGTATGGAAGGGCTTATAGCCATTATTGCCGCTATCCGAAAGAAATCAAAAAGGCAAAAGACCCCCTGCAGTATCTGGCCGATGCCGAACCTGCCTATTGGGCGGCTAACAGAATCATTCAGGAAATGGGCGCGAACAGGAAAGACCTCAGAATTCTTGAAATCGGGTCGGGGCTTGGCTATTTTACGTATGCCCTGAATCAGGCGGGCTACCATGCAACGGGGATCGATATTTCGGAAAGCGGAGTTGCCCAGGCCCGGCAAACGTTTGGCGATTATTACCTTTGCGCAGACGTTACCAAATGGGCAGACAAGCATAAGGAAGAATATGACGTAGCGCTTTGTATCGAAACAATAGAACACGTAGACGAAGCCCTCCCTTTCCTGCAAAGCATAGCAGCCTGCTGCAAATCGCAGAAAGCGCCGGGAGGAGGAGGGAAGATTATCGTAACAACCCCAAACAAGAGCATGTATCCCAGCGAAGCCGTCTGGTGTAACAGTTTGCCGCCGTTTCACATGTGGTGGCTGAGCGAAACCTCCATGCGCTATATGGCAGAGCAGGCAGGCGCGAGCGTCGGTTTTTTTGACTGGAGCGAATATCATCGGCAAAATCGTTTCACCGTCAGAATGAATCCTGAAAAGACGATGCGGTGGTCTGAAATGCCTTTTTTAGATGAAAACGGATATGCCATACACCCCAAAAGCGCGCTGTACAAATACTTCGCAACCATTCCCTGGGCAAAAAGGATAGGCAAGAAAGTAATGCGCATACCCGAATATCGAATCCAGGGCAGCAGAGGGATCATTTTGTGCGCAGTGTTCGAGCGGCAATAAATTGCCGATTACCGGCGGGTAAGAGGCAAACTTTAACGATTAATGCGTACTTTTGCGGCTTTAATTTTAAATTAGTTGAAACAGCATGTTGGGAATAAAGAGCATTTGTATTTGTGGAGGGGGCAGTTTGGGGCATGTGATTGCCGCGGTTTTAAGTAATAAGGGATATGTCGTAAATCTGTGGACAGGCCATCCCGGTAAGTGGCAATCCGAAATTACAATCGGCGACTTGAACGGCAAAACCTTTAAGGGAGGCTTGCATGTCGTTTCCAACCGGGCGGAAGAAACGGTGGCCGTTTCCGATATGGCGCTTCTGTGCGTACCCGGATTTATGATAGAACAAATGCTGTGCGAAGCCAAACCGTATGTCCGCCCGGGGATGTTTATCGGGTCGGTAGTTTGCAGCAATGGCTTTTTCTGGATAGCGCGGCACATATTGGGAGCTACTGCGGGATTATTCGGCTTCCAGCGGGTTCCTTATATTTGCAGGATAACGGA
The DNA here is from genome assembly GCA_031288515.1 of Tannerellaceae bacterium. Lineage (GTDB taxonomy): Bacteria > Bacteroidota > Bacteroidia > Bacteroidales > Tannerellaceae > DFXE01. The sequence continues at coordinate 10,068 of JAITRG010000281.1, read as the reverse complement.
ATATGGGAAAAGCGCAGTGATCAAAGGCTATAAATCAACGTTAAAGATAGCCGGATACCCTGATACTCCGGCGGATATACTGGCCGGTATGTTCTCGCAGGTTTTTGAAACGCCCACATGCGCGCTGGGTCATTACCTGGAAGCCACCCTGACGAACAGCAACCCCTTGCTGCATCCGGCGCGCATATTTGGTATGCTGAGCCGGGAAACGGTTGATTCTTTCGATAAAGAATTTTTGTTTTATGAAGAATGGGACGATTACAGCTCGGATGTATTAATCCGCTGCGACAATGAATTTCAGCAGATAATAGCAAAACTCCCGGTAAACGGAAAAGAAATCCCCGGCATACTCGACTATTACGAATCTGCCGACGCTGCTTCGCTAACCCGGAAAATACGTTCCATCACCGCCTTTAAAGGCATTAAGATGAGTATGAACCGGGAAGGCGCTACTTATGCTATAGACTACTTCAACCGTTATTTTACGGAAGATATTCCCTTTGGCCTGCTCATCATTAAATCCATAGCCGCAGTCATGGAGGTGGAGACTCCCTGTATTGACGGCGTCTTGCTTTGGATGCAAAACAAAATGCGGAAAGAATACCTTACCGCTTCCGGCTTGCAGGGGAAAGACTTATCCGGCAGCGGGATTATTCAGAACTTCGGCATCCATACGGCCGGACAGCTTTGCTCTCTTTAAAAAGACGCTGCTGATTTACCGGCCGATACAATGATAGACTAAGCCGTTCTCTTCCAATTCTCTGGGGTCGTATATATTTCGCCCGTCTAAGATGAGCGGCGTAGCCATCAGCCTCTTTACCACCTGCCAGGAAGGCAGACGGAATTCTTTCCATTCGGTAACCAGGATGAGGGCGTCGGCGTCTACTGCCGTTTCATAGATGTCTTTACCGTAATGTATCTTATCGCCGTATAGCCTTTTAGCCTCTTCCATAGCAGCCGGGTCGTAAGTGGTTACGCGGCATCCTGCGGCCAATAGTTTTTCTATTAATACTAAAGACGGGGCTTCGCGCATATCATCCGTTTCGGGTTTAAAGGCCAGTCCCCATAAAGCGATCCGTTTGCCATTAAGGTCTCCCTTGAAATGGTTCTCCAATTTATGGAAAAGGATATTTTTCTGCTTTTCATTAACCTCTTCCACAGCCTGCAGGATACGCATCGTATAATTGTTTTCCTGTGCTGTGCGGATAAGCGCTTTTACATCTTTGGGGAAACACGACCCGCCGTAACCGCAGCCGGGATACAAAAAACGGCTGCCTATCCGGCCGTCCGAACCGATACCTTTACGTACCATATTTACATCCGCGCCTACTATCTCGCACAGGTTGGCAATGTCGTTCATAAAGCTGATACGGGTAGCCAGCATCGCATTGGCTGCATATTTTGTCATTTCGGCAGAGGGTACGTCCATGAAGATAACGCGGAAATTATTCAGCAGGAACGGGCGGTACAATTTAGACATTACTTTTTCCGCCCTTTCGGACTCAACGCCCACTACCACCCGGTCGGGGCTCATAAAATCTTTGATGGCCGCTCCTTCTTTCAGAAACTCGGGGTTGGATGCAATGTCAAATTCAATGTTTACGTTTCGTTTGTCTAATTCCTCCTGTATGGTTTGTTTTACTTTTTGAGCCGTACCTACCGGTACGGTGCTTTTGGTAACGAGTAATAAGTATTTATTCATACTCCGGCCTATCTCGCGGGCTACTTCCAATACATATTTCAGGTCGGCGCTGCCGTCTTCGTCGGGAGGCGTACCTACGGCGCTGAATATAACTTCCACATCGTTGATACATTCGCGTAAGGCTGTCGTAAATTTCAATCGCCCGGCTTGTGCGTTGCGGCTCGCCATCTCTTCCAGCCCCGGTTCAAAAATAGGAATAATACCTTTCTTTAAATTTTCTATTTTTGTTTTATCCACGTCTACGCAATAAACCTCCATTCCCATCTCTGCAAAACAAGCGCCGGTTACCAATCCGACGTAGCCTGTGCCAACGATCGCTATTTTCATATGATGAATCTTTTGTTATTTTTCTACAAAGATAGGCGATAATTCTCTACTTTTGTACTTCTTTTATAACCTAAGAATAAAAAGCCGAGTAACGAAATGCAAGCAATTATATTGGCGGCAGGTATGGGAAAACGCCTGGGCAGCCTCACGAAAGAAAACACCAAGTGTATGATTAAAGTCCATTCACGGACATTGATCGAACGTATGCTTACCCAGCTTGCCGCTGAAAATATAAAGCGTATTATTATCGTTATCGGTTATAAAGGAGACAACCTGAAAAAGTTTATAGGCGATACGTTCCAGGGAAAGCCTGTTATATATGTAGAAAATAAAATATATGATAAAACGAATAATATCTATTCCCTGTATCTCGCCCGCGAATACTTAATGGAAGATGAAACCATCCTTCTCGAATCAGACCTGATATTCTCAGGGCAAATACTAAAGAAACTGATAAAGAATCCTTATCCCAACCTGACGGTTGTGGATAAATATCAGAGTTGGATGGATGGAACGGTTGTCACGCTCGACGAAGACGACAACATCCTGAACTTCATTCCCAAGAAAGCCTTTAAATTCAGCGAGAAAGACAACTATTACAAAACGGTAAATATTTACAAATTCAGCGTTGATTTTTCATCCAATAAATATGTCCCTTTCCTCGAAGCATACAGCAAGGCACTGGGCAATAACGAATATTACGAACAGGTTTTAAGAGTAATATCCCTGCTGGATAAGCCCGAACTTAAAGCCATGACCGTCGCTAAAGAGAAGTGGTATGAGATTGACGATGAACAGGATTTAACGAATGCCGAAGCGCTTTTTGCATCGGAAGAGGAGGCCCCCGCTTTATATGGAAAGCGCTATGGAGGCTATTGGCGCTTTCCGCAGATGACGGATTTCTGCTATCTGGTAAACCCCTATTTCCCCAATGAGCGGATGAAAGAAGAGATGTTGTCTAATTTTGACAGTTTATTGACGGAATACCCCTCCGGCATGGGAGTAAATGCCCGGCTTGCCGCCCGGTTTGCCAATGTATACGCCAATCAGATTGCGGCGGGAAACGGCGCGGCAGAATTAATAAATACATATATCCGGCTGAATGACGTGAAAACGGGCGTCATACTTCCTACGTTTGAAGAATACCCCAACAGGCTGACGCCTGCCAATAAAGTGGAGTTTATTCCTGCAAACAGAGACTTTACCTATACGGCCGGCGACCTCATTCATTTCTTCAGTGAAAAGGATATTAAGCAATTAATCGTGATCAACCCGGATAACCCTTCCGGGAATCTGATTGAAGAGGCCCAATTATTGGAGCTTGTAGCATGGGCGAAAGAAAAAGGGATAACGTTAGTCGTAGACGAATCGTTTGCCGATTTTGCAGCCGGCAGTAAACGGTTTACGCTGTTCAACAAAGAATATTTGGCCGATAACCCACATTTGACAGTAGTTAAAAGCATTTCCAAATCATACGGCGTACCGGGACTGAGGTTAGGTTTTATAGCTTCGGGCAATATAGAATTAATAAATAAAATAAAGAAGGAAGTCTCTATCTGGAATATCAACTCCTTTGCAGAGTTCTTTATGCAGATATTTACCAAATACCAGGATGCATACGGACGGGCCTGCCTGAGCTTTGTAAATGAGCGTACCCGCTTCTTTTCCTTATTGGAAACAATTTCTTTCCTGCGTGTTATCCCCTCGTCGGCCAATTACTTCTTGTGCGAGGTCACTGAAAAATACACAACGAAAGAACTAAGCAGCCAACTTCTATATTCTTATAATATATTAATAAAAGACTGTTCAACCAAAGCCGGCTTTCATTCCCGGCCCTATATCCGTATAGCCATCCGGGACGAGAAAGACAACAATCAGTTGATAAAAGCCCTGCGGCAACTCGACAGGTAAAAGTTCTTCAAGTCTCGGTCTTGTCTAACCAACCCATTTATGATACAGAACGAAGTATCGCAGAGGCTTTATTAAATTCTTTGGAAAGTTCTTCAAAAGCATCTGCCAGTTTATTCTTTTGTTCGTCGGTAAATTTTACCGGTTTTCCATTTATTAAAGTACCTTTCAAGCGATGATACAACCAACCGCTTGTCTTACCGAAATATTTTTTTGCTATTTTTGAGAAGGAAACATATTCGGGAAGGTGTCCTAATTTTTCAATAAGAATTATTTCGTCGGTAAATTCGACTGTTTTTTCTATTCCTGATTTTATATCTGCCAATTCTTTTTTCTGCTCTTCCTTGCTTAATGAATTAAAACGAATGGAATTTTTATTTGCAAAATTTTTCCGTTCTTCATCATTCATCTGTTGGAACAACAAAAATTCATTATACATTTCTTCTGTTGGGAATAAATTTCTTATATCTTCCATATCTTTCTTTTTTAACAGCCTGCTTTTATTGACAGGCTGAATTGTTTTTACTTTCTAAATAATCCAGATACATGTCTAAAATTGCATCTATCTGTTTGACTAATTCTCTCTGTTCTTTTATATCCATTGCCGGTTTCAACTTCATTGCATAGTAGAGAAAGATTTCTTTCGCGATCCTCCTCTTCTCTTCAATACCCATAAGACCTCTTTTGTTTGATTTGACGACACAAATATAATACGAATATTCATATTGTTCAAATATCAATCAATTACTTTTCTCGTCACAAGGAAATACATCCCGAAAAAACTAAACGGCCCAGCTTCTATCTTCTTATAATATACTGATAAAAGACTGTTCTACCAAAGCCGGCTTCCCATTCCCGGCCCTATATCCGTATAGCCATCCGGGATGAGAAAGACAACAATCAGATGATAAAAGCCCTGCGGCAACTCGACAGGTAAAGCCTGCCCCAAAAGCTTCTTTTGTTTCGCCATTATCTCCCACTGCGATTCCTGTTCCTAATCCAAATTTGGACCGGCCGGATGCCGTGAGTTCGCCTGTCTGGTATGAAAGCATTATTTTCAAGCTATTGTAACGAAGGATATCCATATGCAGGTTTTTATCCCGGTTCAATAACCAATCTGCCAACAGATAAAAATCAGAAACGGCGCTTACTGCTCCGCCGTATGAATCATACCATCCGCCACCGCCGGATAAAGCCGCCGGCAAATGGTGATAAATAGAATGACGCCTCGAATCAATCTTTTTGAGAGAGCCGTTTTCAAAGAGATAAAAATCGGATTGTTTTTCTGCAATTTTTCCGAAAAAGAAAGAGTCGACAACTGAGAAATCCTGCGCTGTTACAGGATATTGCAGTAAAAATATGAAGAGCAGTAAGTGATATTTTTTCATTTCATGTACATTAAAATCCATTCTATACAATCATCTGCATCCAGTAAACTCCATGAGTGAGGGTGGCGTGTTCCGTCCAACCGGAAACCTTTGCCCAGCCGGTTGACGAACGCTGCCTTATCATTGCCTTGCAGGTTCAGCTCGACGATTAAAGCGCTTAGGCCGGAGGCGTTCATATCATAATAATCTCTTTTACGGTATTTCATGGCCCAATCAATATCCGGGTCGGCATATACCCTGACAGGGACGGTTGCCAGGTATCGGGCGTTGCCGCCTTCAGGCTCTCCCCGAGTATAAACCGAGCGCTTTACATAATTAATATATGTATCTTCGGGCGAACCGCCAAATACGTTATGCATTCCGTCAATGAAATAAGTTGCTTCGGCTACGGCTTCCTCATCCATATTTCTGCGGATGCTCGTTTCAAACTGCCGGTATAAGGTTATATAATCAACAGGCCCATCTACACTGAAAGCGGCGCAGGGGACAATCGCCGTTTGCCGGGCGCCTTCATAAGCCATTTCCGTATAGCGCAGGCTTATGGTACCGCCTAAAGAAAAACCGCCAATAACAAACGCGTCGTCAGCCACTCCATATCGCACGATAACATCGGCAAATGTTTTATTCAAAAAATCAAGCGCAGACGTATCCACACAAATATAGGCGTTGGTCGACGGCACAACCGTCATGACGCCTTTATCATAAGCCTGCCGGCATAGTTGTTTGTTGTGATTCAATACGCTTTCCGTTTCTTCCCACGCGCCAGGCAGAAGTACCAGCGCCCCTTTAATCTTTCCTTCCGGCACAAGCGCCTGATAATATAATTCGCCACGGCTTATTTTACTTTCGAATATACGAGCGGCGTCGTTCCCCTGGATGATATGTTTCACTAACCTGTCCTGATAAGGCTTATCAAAATTTACAGTATTAACCTTTGCTTCTGCAATTCCAACAGTTCCCTTAGCCAAACCAGCGAATATGTTTGTTATCAGCAATACGATAAATCCGAATACTCTCATAATCCACAAAAATACATAAAAACGATGAAGATTACCAGTGGAAGGCAAAACATATATACATTGATTACGTTGATCATTTGCTTGAAACATGGATTGCGTTTGCTGTACCGAACATTACGGCCAAACTTGCCGGGAAGGAAAGCAACCGCAAATTTTACTTCTGCGACAATGGCATTCTCAACCTGTTCCTGTTCAATCCCGAAACCCGCCTGCTCGAAAACATGGTAGCTATTACCTTAAAACGCCTTTACGGCGACGATCTCTATTTTTACAACCACAACATAGAAATTGATTTTTATATTCCTTCCGAGCGATGGGCGATACAGGCGTCATACAGCTTGTCGGACAGGGATACGGAAAAACGCGAAACGGTTGCCCTGGCGAAATTCAGCCGTTTCATGCCTGCCGAACGTTTAACCGTCATCACCTGTGACGAAGAACGGTCGATTGAAACGGAAGGGATTACAATAGAAGTAATTCCTGCATGGAAATGGCTATTGTCAATTGAGGTATGATTTTCACCTCTCCTTTCAGCTTTCAACTTTGTTGCAAATGTGTGATTTACAGAACAAAATATGAAACAAAATACTGAAAGAATATCCTTCGGCTTTCTTTCAGCCGGAAACGGAAGAGAAGTATTTATTTCATAAAAAAGCATTATGACGCCTTCAGTAAACCATTACGATGGTTCCCTGGAGACGTCATAATGCTTTTTTAAAGTTATCATAATGGTTTGCTAAGGACATCGTAATGATTTTTCCCTTTCGCCGACCTTAACCTTGACTTTTTGAAAGGATATTATTTCAGGATTACATTCTGTGAGCTAACTCTTTGCGACAAGGCTGGAAGCTGAAAGAAGAAGTGAAAAAAGACTCGGGAAGGTAGACAATTATACCTGTACGACTAACGGAATAATCGCTTGGATCGCATGAATAAAAAAAGCTGTTATCTTTGTGAAAATAATCTAATAAGAATGATGCCAGTGATGTTATGAGAAAATTTATATTATTAACCCTCTTTTTGGCTGAGGAAAGCAACAGATAAACAGACCTTCTATCGGAAGGACAAAAAGATGGCTGCTAAATCTTGTAACCCCTGATAATACAAAAGTGGAATTTACAGAACCTTATTGCATCAAATAGAGAAAATATTTAAAAACCATATATATCATGAAATACATACGGTCGAATCTCAGTTACAACCTTTCTTTTCGATAGCAAAAAAAACTTAAATATATTAAAATAGTGCAGAGCCGTTTATGGAGCAAAGGGGACAAATAGCTACCTTTGTGCCGCTTTCGCGCTGAAAAAACATATATTTCACGTTTAACTTGCTGGTTATTCGGAAATAATGTGTATTTTTGCAGCCTGAAATAAAAAACGAAAGAAATAATATTTTAAAATACATTCAAAGTTTAAAAAGAAAAAAAATGCCTACAATTCAGCAATTAGTGAGAAAAGGAAGGGAAACTTTGGCGGTTAAAGGTAAATCTCCGGCATTGGACGCCTGTCCGCAAAGACGTGGCGTATGCGTGAGAGTGTATACAACAACCCCTAAAAAACCTAACTCTGCAATGCGTAAAGTAGCGAGAGTACGTTTAACAAATGGTAAAGAGGTGAACTCTTATATTCCGGGAGAAGGGCATAACCTGCAAGAACACTCGATTGTACTTGTACGTGGCGGCCGCGTGAAAGACCTTCCGGGGGTACGTTATCATATTGTACGTGGGACGTTAGATACCGCCGGAGTAAATGGCCGTACGCAAAGGCGCTCTAAATATGGAGCCAAGCGCCCGAAACCAGGCGTTGCAGCTAAGGCCGGCGCAACTAAAGCCCCGGTTAAGAAGAAGTAATTTATCCCTTCAAACTGAGATTTTAAATTAAGTATTAAAGCTGGTTTGAGTTATTTGGAAAGACTTATTAGGGTTGAGTAAATGATTCGGAGGAATCGTTGAAGGCTAAAAAACAGAGGCAACCAAGAAACGAGAACAAAAATTTTGAAAACGAAATGAGAAAAGCAAAACCAAAGAAAAGACAGGTATTACCAGACCCTGTTTTCGGTGATGTAAAGGTTACGAAATTCGTAAACCATTTAATGTATGATGGCAAGAAGAATATCGCTTATGGTATTTTTTATTCTGCCTTAGAAAATGTAAAAGCCAAATTGGCAAATGAAGAAAAATCCGCACTCGAAATCTGGAAAGCTGCACTTGATAATATTACGCCGCAAGTAGAAGTGAAATCCCGCCGGGTAGGGGGCGCTACATTTCAGGTTCCAACTGAAATACGCCCGGATCGTAAAGAATCAATTTCAATGAAAAATCTTATCCTTTATGCCCGTAAGAGAGGCGGTAAAACGATGTCGGATAAATTATCTGCAGAGATTGTAGATGCGTTTAATAATCAGGGTGGCGCTTTTAAAAGAAAAGAAGATATGCATCGTATGGCAGAAGCCAACCGTGCTTTTGCCCACTTTAGGTTTTAATAAGTAACAGGAGAATTAAAAAGACAATGGCAAAAAGTGACGAACTTTTAAAATTTACAAGAAACATCGGTATCATGGCGCATATTGATGCGGGAAAGACTACGACTTCGGAACGTATTCTTTTCTACACAGGCCTGACGCACAAAATAGGCGAGGTGCATGACGGCGCGGCTACTATGGACTGGATGGAGCAAGAGCAGGAACGTGGAATTACGATTACGTCCGCCGCTACAACAACTTTCTGGAATTACGATAATAATAAATTTAAAATAAATCTTATTGACACCCCGGGGCACGTAGACTTTACGGTTGAGGTAGAGCGTTCCTTACGCATTCTTGACGGAGCGGTTGCCGCATTTTGCGCGGTGGGCGGCGTAGAACCTCAGTCGGAAACCGTATGGCGTCAGGCTGATAAATATAATGTGCCGAGAATTGGTTATGTAAATAAAATGGACCGTTCGGGCGCTAACTTTTTTGAAGTAGTTCGTCAGGTTAAAGACGTATTGGGAGCAAGTCCTTGTCCGATACAAATACCTATCGGCGCAGAAGAGAAATTTAAAGGCGTAGTAGACCTGATAACCATGAAGGCTACTTTCTGGCATGATGAAACAATGGGCGCTGAATATTCGATAGAAGAAATCCCCGCCGATTTGAAAGCCGAAGCGGATGAATGGAGAGAAAAGATGCTTGAAACCCTGGCTGAATGTGATGACGCTTTGATGGAAAAATTCTTTGACGACCCTTCTGCGATTACGGAGGATGAAATCAGAGCGGCTGTTCGCAAAGGGACGTTAGCCATGCAGATTAATCCGATGATCTGTGGTTCGTCGTTTAAAAACAAAGGCGTCCAGACCTTGTTGGATGCGGTTTGCGCTTATTTGCCGAGTCCGCTGGATACGGATTCTATCGAAGGAACAGACCCCAATGACCCGAGCAAAATAATTGTTCGCAAACCTCAGTCCGGCGAGCCGTTAACAGCTTTAGCCTTTAAGATTGCTACAGACCCCTATGTAGGGCGTTTATGCTTCTTCCGTGTATATGCCGGCGAATTACATGCCGGTTCGTACATATATAATTCGCGCTCTGAAAAGAAAGAACGTATCTCGCGTTTGTTCCAGATGCACTCCAACAAACAGAATCCAATGGAACTGATTGGTTGTGGCGATATTGGCGCGGGCGTCGGTTTTAAAGATATTCGTACGGGCGATACGCTTTGCGACGAAAACCATCCGATTGTACT
>JAITRG010000221.1 GCA_031288515.1 Tannerellaceae bacterium | reverse complement strand
GTCTTCTTTTCAGGCTTTAATCTCCGGTTAAAAAACTTCGTTTTCTGCATGTTTTTTTACTTCTTTATTGTTTTTATATTTTTCGTAATAGAGAACCGCATCCATCATCAACCGATCTATCGATTCCTGAACCATATCCTGCATCTCCGGCAATTCTTTTCCCATACCCCTGAGTTCTTTAACATCCTCGTTAATCTTTTTCAGATACAAAAGGCCTGTTTCGGGAATATTGCTTATAGCCTTTTCAATTTCCCTGTTTTTCTTGTAGTCTTTATGTACGAATTCCTGTTTCTCAAGCTCGTCCATATATAAATAATACCTTCGCCTGTAATCGGCCATACCAACTTTAGGGCTTGCCATGCCTGTCATTTTTCCGATAATAGGAGTATCGCGCAGTTCAAAGTCCGTTTCTCCGGTTGACATCCAGTCATAAACGGCTTCAAGGGATTTGAATGTCTTGTTACTGAACTTTACAAGCCCGCCAAAATAGTTCTCAACCAAATGCTCCATCTTGGCCGGATTTATATTCAACAAACCTTTTTTCGTGTTATCCCCGCCGGAAGCCATATTCAATAACTCCGAAAATTTCACCCACATATCGCCCGTCCTTGTATAAACTTTTCTATGTTCGGGCTCATGCTCGTTGTACGGGGTATCTTTAGAGATCGGCCTCCCCAGCCAGTCCTTGTTTTCCATATAAGCTTCCCATAATACCCTGGGAAACGTGGGGATAACCGGGGCGATCGACCCGTTCTCTCCAAGTTTGCCCAGACGGATGGCGCCAATATCGATAGGAGAAACGTCATCCATAAGCGATCCTGCTATTTCAACGGCTATATTCTCCCCCTTCATGTTCCCGGTTAGTTTGGAAACCGTCATTTCGCCCATCCCGTAAAAAGCGCGCAATATATGCGGCAGGGGAATCGTGGCATAAATGCGTCCGCCTAATGGTATAATCAAATTATTCCGCCTCGTATGTTCGGGTATCTGATCGTAATAACTCATTTGCAGGTCGTCATCATCCCCCATCATCATTCTTGCAAGGAAAGACATTGTAGCCCCGACCGTATAAAACGCCGCCGCTGTCATAACCATTGCTTTCTTATGCTTTTTCGCTGTCTGCCAAACCACATCCGCTCCCTGTATGGATGCGTTAAAAAAGATATATGCCGTTTGAAAAACTCTTGCGCTTGGAAGCGGAAGGTCTTTTAAAAACGGGATTTTGCTAATGCCGGGCAAATGTAAATCCGACAGGTTTATTCCTTCGCCCGATCCTTTCTTATTAAAGTTGACGGTCACGTTCTTTGCGTCAAGAACAGATTTCATTATGCTGCGCCCGTTTTCCCGGCTTGTGAGGTAGGTGGCAAACCTTGCGGCTCCTTCCGTCGTGCGCCCTACATTTTCCATGGCCTTCCCGAATGCAGACGATTCTATTTTCTGAGCAAGGGATTTCTTTCCTTCCAATTCCCGCTTAATATCTTTCGCCGTATCCTCAAAATCCTTTAATACGGCATACCCTGTCTCTCCTCCGTTTTTAAGGAATTCGTTCATATAGCGGTCAATGGGATTGTTCACGTCCTGCTTCCCATTGAGCGCTCTGCGATAGGCGGCTATGGCTCGCGGAAGATTCCTGTCGAATTGTTTAGTGTAGGCGGCGCCATTGTTTACAAGGTGCATTACGTTTGCCATGCCAACGTCGCGCATCATATTTGTCCAAAGAACGAACTCCGGGTTCCATTTCGTATAAGCGGCAGACATGAACCTGTTTACGCCGGAAGCCCAAACAAGGAAACCATCATTTTTTGATTGATTAAGCTCTCCGTTTATGGATTGGGCGATAGCCGGATTAGTGAACTTTATCACGTACTTTTCGCCAAACTCGTAAACCGCCACTTGATGTTGGGTCAACTGGTAGGGCGTTATCGGCTTGTCAAATTCATGGCCTGCGCGCGAAACTCTTGCCTTCTTGGAAGCAAACAGTTCATCCGAAGGTTTGCCCTGAACTTCCATCCACGCTTCCTGTCCCGTTTCAGGATCAATTTGAAGGACTTCGTAAACCTTATTAATCGAATAAAGTTCCGGTAATTTATTATTGGTTACCATGCTCTTTAACGACTGTTTCATCTTATTTTTATTCGCCCTCATAATCTCGGAATCGGCAAGCATCTTAATGAACGGAATTGGATCGGCAGATTCCGACGTACGGCCTTCCGCCTTTTTCAATATGTCCTGGTAAGCCTGTCTGTCGCTCAAGCTTCCCCCATATTCGTAGATGTCCGACATATCCCCGTCTTCCCATCCTCTTAAAGGAACATAGTAATCCTTTTTGTCTTTCAGTTCCTTATATTTGGAAGGCGTAATCAGTCCGCCGTCAAAACCCGTATCAAGAATCTTGTCGGTAGCCGCTTTGATGCTTTCCCAATAGTTATCCACAAGTTTCTTATCCACATTGCTTTCAAAATCAGATATAAATTTCTGTACGCCTTCATCATCCGGCGTATAGCCGCGCTTTTCCACAATAGGGAAAATACCCGAAAAGTCTTTGTCTTTTTTTGCTTTTTTCTGCTCTCTCATCCGCTCGTTGCGGAAAGAGCCATGCTTTACTTTCGTATAATCCGTCAACCGTTCTGCCGTAACGCCATTGGATGTTATCGCCTTCGTGGCGACAGATATGCCCTTCATCTCGTTATCCCGGAAATCATCCATCTGCCTTTTATCTATGGATTGTACTATTTGAGAATTGAAAGAGGCCCGTTCGTATTCTTTTAATTTCTTTCCGGTAGCCTTTTCAACCGTCTCTTCCAAGGCCACAACGGGTTGATACTGGTCTACAAATGCCCGCCTTGCTTTCGCAAGCTGTATCCTTTTGTCAAGTTCGTTGCTGTATTTCTTATCAATATCTTTTCCCGTTTCCTTATCCCTGTACAGCGTTTCTCTTATTTCCCCGTCCATGGCGGCCTTATCGATCATAGCCATAGGAGAATCGCCCCTTTGCAGCCTGTTCTTAGACTTCCAGAGCAAATAAGTAATATCGCCGTCCGTCATCTGAAGGTTGATACCGAGCGAGCGGAAAAACTCTTTAACCGCCGAAACGATACGGTTAAAAATGCCCGGACGGTCAACTCCTTTTTCCGCTATACCGGCCAGATATTCTTCAGTCGCGGCCCTCACATCCCCATTGTAATTATGCCCCGGGCCAAAAGCCGCGCGTACAATATCTTTGCGAACATCCTGCGGGAGATTCTTAAACACGGTATCCATCATATCGTCAAACTTATTCCCCAAAAGCCCGCGCAGTCCCTTATGCCCTACCGCCTCGTGCAGTACCGTAGCCTGCGCGTCCGCGGCGCTCTCGGCGTTAGGAAGCACAATCACTACCTCTCCCGTCTTCGGGTCATACCATCCTTTGGAATTACGTTTCCGTTTTTCAATCCGCGGATCATCGTCTTTTATCTCATCCGTATTGCGCACAATCCGCACAGGCGTATGAAGACTGTCCGATAATTCATTCACCTCCGCAACAATTTTTCCCTCCGAAAGCGTTGGGTTTTTGAAATCTTGGATTACCTTTGCAAGTGAAATATGTTTTGAATTGCTTGTCGTATAACTGTCTCCATTTAGGGGGGCGATACCAAGCCAATTCAAAACATTTTCTTTGTCGGATACCCATTTGGGAGTAAATCCTTTATTGTTTTCAACAGCATCACTCAATCTTTCAAGTTCAATAGCAGCTTCTTTCCCGTGAACGCTTGAAATGTTATTAACCTCGACCACATCTCCGTTACGGTCCAATTCTACAGAAACTGACAATTTTTTATCCTGAACCTCTATTTCGGTAATGATAACAATATTTGGTTTAGTCAAACCATGCTCATATACAAAGAAGGGGTTTTGGATGGCTTTTGCAAGCCCCTTTAAATCTTCGGTAGTAAGATTATGCTTTTTCAAATGTCTGTGAAGTACGGAAGGCGATAACGTAAGTTCTTTGGCGTTTATTCCCGCCGCTTTCAATGTCGTTAAAGGCTTACCCAAATGCAATAACCCTTTGTGGTTTTTTGCCGCAAACTCATCCAGTTCCTCATTAAACCTGCTGTTTGCATCTTCGATACCTGTATCCTCTACCTGCGACTGGCTTTCCGTTGCGTCATACAGGAAAATCTGGTCTTCGCGGGCAACGTCTTCCGTTTCCGATGCCAAAGATGAGCGGCGTTGTTCAGAAGACATATTTATTCGTCGGGCGGCGTTGCGGGCTTCCACCTCGCCTGCGCTTTTATTATAGTCGTCACCTGTTGCATTTGAACCTGTAGCAAAACCCTCGTGATTTTGAATAAGATGTTGTACTTCATGCAATAAGGTGGGTTTTGCGGAACTGTCATGTTGTATGGATAAACCTATTCTAATATTATTTCCCGATGCTGAACCGCCAATTTTATGAGAATCATACACAACTCTCACATCTTTCAAATGGGGATATGCTTCATACAACTTTTCGCTATCATATATTTCAGATAGCTTGTATTCTGTTTTTGGGGCAAACAAATCAAATTTCTTCCTTAATTCCTGAAATCTTCTTTCCTGTTCTGCGGATAATCCGAAAGTCAAACGGCGTCTCTTGTCATTCAGTTTTATAAATTCCTGTGCTTCTTCACTTTTATTACTTCTTAATTTATCTACTTCATCATTATAATTAAATTCTTTACCTGCGTTTTCTCTGAATTCGGAGAAATCAATTTTATCTAATTCGTCTTCCGTCTCGTACCGCCATTTCCCGTCTGCTCCGCGCTCCCAGCCCGTAGCGAATTTGATTGCCTTAGCGTCTTTTCCGGCAGCTTCCATTTCGCGAGCTACAGACAGATTATCAAGACGGGTTGTTGCCTCTTCCGCTTTGTCTAATGCCTTCGCCCCTTTCTCGCCTATGAATCTAAACCTTATATCCCCATTCTCCGAACTAAACTCCCCGTTATTGTCGGTGGCAGATTTGATTTGATTGGGATTTCCCACTACATAATCAGTAGCGGGCGGAACATCTTCACCGTCAATCTCGGCAGCAAAACCGCCTTCCCGAATATTTTCTACTATGGCCCCGTCGTTAGTATTTTTATCATAAGCAAAGGGTTTATCTGACGTCCAAGTTTCTCCATTAAAATCGGATACTTTTGGATTCTTAATATTAAGGAATACTTCAAAAATATTATTCTCATTCGGCTCAACAGATATGCTTTTTGCTTCATCAAAACTATCTATGCCGGATTGAATACCGCCATAGTAGATCATGTTGTTCAATAGTTCGATTATATCATCATGAGTATCCAATAAATTGCCCCATTGAGATATATCTTCGGCTGTAACGCCATAATCTATATTGCCGGCAATTTCTTCCGCCTCACCTTTTGATATGGGATACGTTTTTCCATCAACAACAAGTTTGTATGCAGCTTCATCCCTGAACATTTCAGCCACTCTTTTATTGTCGATGAAGAAATTTTGCGAGTTCTCAAATGTATGAAAGCTATTTACGCTCCTTGCCCCGTGATACACCACCAGCGGCTCCCCATTCTCGTCCACCACCTTAGAGGCGCTTTCAGGGTTATTCTCCCAGTCGCCGAACCACTTCTTAAAGCTTTCCGTCCGCACCTGCAACCACTGCCGTTCATTCAGGTTGGTATCCTTCCCGTTGGGAGCTTTCATAAACGTGCCGTCTTTAATAGAACGCCGTTTTATTTGTTCCATTTCCGTTCTCTCTAAAGAAGAAAAGATTTGCGCTCTTATCGTACCATTTCCCCGGCTCCGGGAAGATGGTATTTCTTTCCCGCCAAGCAATTCGCCGAGCGTCTGACGGGCAAACCGGTTCAGTTTCGCATCCGTATTGCCGAATACGTTTGCTTTCAGCCAGTCGAGAAAGTCGCCAATGGCAGCCTGCACACGTACAAACAGGGATATGTCTTCGCCCATAATCTCCCGGACGCGCGGATTATACTCCCCGTAATTGCCCAGCAGCGTATTAAAGACCTCGTCCGCTTTTTGGTCGTCCGTTTTCAGATTGGTATATGCCGGATTGTCGGCCAGCGCTTTCCATCCGGGCGTTTGTTTCAGCAAGCCTGTAATCTCATCCCGCATCTCCTGCGGCATGGCGGGCCAAAACAGATGCCCGAACTCGTGAATCGGCGTATTGGCGTTCATTTTGGAAGGATCAAGATAGACAACGCCATCGGGAGTTACAAAACCGTAAACCTCGTCTTTGAGAGTGGACATAAATCTAAAACCCCAATTTATATACCCGGATTCTACCCTATCTTCAAATTTGTCATATACTATTTTACTTAATTCTTCCTGCGCTTTTCTTTTTTCGGGAAACGCCTTTCTTTTCACCGTCCATCCCATTCCTGATGCATCAAGGACATAACCGGATGACGAGGTAAAATAATACCCGCCCGTATCGGGATTCTTTACTATTATACCATCCGCTATTAATTCATCCTTCACCTGTTCAAATAAGTCTTCCCTACGCTTTTCCTCTGATTTTCGTTTTTCGAGGTTTTCCTGTTCTTGTTTTTCCAGAAATTCACTGTTGACATAAGAATATATCTTGTGCTGTAAATTGTCTATATATCTGTTGACGGGCATTTTTTCAAGCATAGAAATGTCTTCGTCCGTTAATTGTTGCTCCTTTTGATTTTCTGTATATTTATCCTTTAGGTTTTTTACAAAATCAGAATTATTGAAGTCGTTCACGGATTCAAACAAGTTTTTTAAATCAGCCGAATTATACCCGTTAATAGAAATATCCAAATCTATGTCTGTAATCCTGCCGTTTTCAAAAGTAAATGTATCTTCAGCTTTATCTATTGACCCGTCACGATTAATAGCCGAGGCGGGAGTATGGTTTGCAAACCGGATGCGGTAAGTTACACCCTCATGCTCTATATCCATATAAATACTTCCTGTCCTCGCGAACGAAGCCGAATGATATACTCCTGTATTGTGTAAGTATTTTGAAAAAGCGTTATAAATTTTACGGGGGTTGATATGTCCTCGCGTAAATTCAATCCCCTTGCCACTATGCCCAAGTCGTTTTACTTGTCTCCGGGCAACATCATTCGTGATTTCATTCAGCTTTTCAGAGAAAACCCCTTCATCTACAATCACATACTTTGCCAGCCCGGTTTTTTGAAGCCTGTCTATCAGCTTTCTCCAAGCGGTTTCGGACACTGGACGAGGTTTTTCGCCGGGCGCATGTGATTTTTCACCCGGAAGCTTGGGATTATCAAACAATTGTGGTACTTTTGTATCCGAAAGGGATGCGCCGGAATACGTTTCGGACGTAGGGAGTAGGGAATCTTTCAATTCCACAACTCGCCGGTCGATACCTTTCTTTGTATTGTAAAATGATTTGGCTGTCAGTTTTCCACCCGTATTCCCATAGATTTCCATCAGGTTGTATGTCCCATTCGGATTCGCTTTCAAAAAGGCAAACATCTTGAGTTTTGTCCTCTTGTCTTCACCAAGATAAATCACATTATCGGGATTGTAGACAACATCCACTATGTTTTCAATATCAGAATCTGTCAATGGCGTATTTTTCCCCGCATCCTTCTCATTCTCTCCGTAATGGTCATTGTAGATATGTGCCAAATCA
>JAITRG010000232.1 GCA_031288515.1 Tannerellaceae bacterium | reverse complement strand
TAACGGAACGGCGCTGAATTGATAATTATAAACAATTACTTTCACTCAGTGATGGATCGACAATCCGGCGGTTGGGGCGCCTTTCAGGGAAAGAATGAGGCATGGGTTGCGTGAGGGATGGCAGCGGAAAGCCCGGAGGGAGCCGGAGGCGAGCGAGGACTTGTAGCGGACAGCCCGACCCGACCGGAGGGAGGGGCACGCCCCCCTCCTGCCCTGCCCTCCTGCTCCCCCTCTCCTGCCCTGCCCTGTGGCTTAACCGGCGGCAGGGCGCGAAACTGTTCTGGGCGGGCAGTATGTGTGCAAATAAAATGGATAAAGTTAATTTGCGGACGGAATATTTGCTAACTTTGTGTGTAATCTTTACTTATAACATATACATTTACTCTGATGAAAAAATTAATCTTTTTACTCTTTTTCCTGCCGGGCGTTTGCCTTGTGGCGCAGGAGCAGGCGCCGGACTGGGAAAACCCGGAAGTCTTTGCCGTTAATAAAGAAAATACGCGGGCTACGTCTTTGCCCTATCCTTCGGAGGCGCTGGCGCTGGTCGACGACTATGCGTCTTCTCCCTTCTATCAGTCGCTCGCCGGGAAGTGGAAGTTCTGCTGGGTTCCCCGGGTTGCGGACATACCGGACGGCTTCTATAAGGAAAGCTACGACGTGAGCGGGTGGAAAGAAATGCCCGTGCCCGGCAACTGGGAGTTCAACGGCTACGGCATACCGATGTATGTCAATATTGGTTTTGGCTTCAGGGCCAGGCCGCCCCGTATCGACCGCGAAGACTCGCCCTCCGGCGCGTACCGCCACGAGTTTGAGATACCCGGTTCGTGGGACGGCAGGCGGGTGTTTATACACTTTGAAGGCGGAACCAACTCGATGTACCTGTGGGTAAACGGGCAGAAAGTGGGCTACACGCAGAATGCCAAAAGCCCGGCCGAATTTGATATTACTGATTATATACGTAAGGGGCGGAACACGCTGGCCTGCGAGGTGCACAAGTTCAGCGACGGCTCTTACCTGGAAGACCAGGACATGTGGCGCCTGGGCGGTATCAACCGCAACGTCTACCTGTACAGCACGGCCCAGACCCGTATCCTCGACTTCTTTGCCCATCCCGCCCTCGACGCCGCTTACAGGAACGGCGTGTTCGGCGCAGAGGTAACGCTGAAGAATTATGCCGGCAGCGCGCAGGTGCAGACCGTAGACGTATCTGTTGTCGATAAAAACGGGAAGGCGGTATTCAGGAAATCGAAGAAAGCGACTGTCCCCGCCGGCGGAACGGCCGACCTGTCTTTTTCGGGCAGCGTATCGAACCCGCTGAAATGGACGGCCGAAACGCCGCACCTCTACACAATGCTCCTTACGCTGAAAGACGCCAGGGGGAACGTGCTGGAAGCTACCTCGCACAAAACAGGCTTCCGCAACGTAGAGATAAAAGACGGGCAACTGCTCGTGAACGGCAGGAAGGTTTACCTCAAAGGCGTAAACCTGCATGAGTTCAACGCCCACACGGGCCAGGTGACGACCCGCAGGGAAATGATGCGCAACCTGCAACTGATGAAAGAGCTCAACATAAACGCCGTGCGCACCTCGCACTACCCGCAGCAGCCTCTGTGGTACAAGCTGTGCGACCAGTACGGGATATACCTCGTAGACGAAGCCAACCTCGAGTCGCACGGCCTGGGCTACGGCCCGGACAACGTATCCAACTTCCCGGAATGGCAGGCCGCCCACATGGACCGCATCATCCGCGCCGTAGAGAGGGATAAGAACCATGCGTCGGTTATCTGCTGGTCGCTCGGCAACGAGTCCGGCAACGGCAAAGCCTTCTTCGACATGTATGACTGGGCCAAGGCGCGCGACGGCAGCCGCCCCGTACAGTACGAACAGGCTTACCAGCGCGACCGGAATACCGACGTCATCTGCCATATGTACCCCTCGTGGCAAAATATGGAACGCGATGCGGCAAAAGATCTCGGACGCCCCTACATCATGTGCGAATACGCGCACGCGATGGGAAACAGCATGGGAAACTTCCAGGAATACTGGACGCTGATGCGCTCAAGCAAAAATATGCAGGGAGGGTTTATCTGGGAATGGTACAACCACGGATACCCCGCGCGCGACGAACAGGGCCGCTCCTACTGGGCTTATGGCGGCGACCTGGGCGGCTATAACAGGATGAACGACGCCAACTTCTGCATGGACGGCATCGTAAGCCCCGACCAGCATTATATACCTCATACGCACATCGTAAAAAAAGTATATCAAAACATATTGTTCGAAGCGAAAAACCCGGACAGCGGCGTCGTCAGCGTAACGAACGACTTCGGGTTCACCTCCCTTACGCCGGACAGCTACGGCTTCAAATGGGTATTGCTGAAAAACGGCGAAAACTGCGCCGAAGGCACATTCAGCGTATCCATACCGGCCGGCGGCACGAAAGAGGTAAACCTGAACCTGCCGCCCGTACAGCCCGAAGCCGGAACGGAATATTTCGTACAGGTATACGCTTACAGCAGGCAGGAGACGGAACTGATTCCCGCAGGTTTTGAAGTAGCGAAGGGAGAATTTGCCTTTGCCGGGAATAATTATTTTGTCCCGGACACGTCTGCCTGCCAGCTCAACGTAGAAAACAGGGACAATAAAATCATCGTAACAAGCGGAGACGTAACATACGAATTTGCCGCGACAGACGGGCGTGGCCTGCTGAGCATGAAAAATAAAGGGCAGAATGTATTCAGGGAACTGCCGCGCCTGAATTTCTGGCGCGCCCTCACCGACAACGAGTTTGGCGAACGGATGCAATACACGCACCGTATATGGGAAACCGCGACCGCAGGCGCCCTCTATGCCTGTAAAGGTTCCCAGCTGACAAACGACGGGCTGAACATAGCGTATGAAGTAAAACTGAAAGGCGCCGGCGCCCGGGTGGATATCCTCTATACCGTAGGTAAAGGCGGGAGCCTTACGACCTCTGCCCATTACAAAGCGTCGGACGGCGAATTGCCCGAAATGCTCCGCTTCGGTATGATAATGGCCTTGCCCGAAGAGATGAACGACTTCGCCTGGTACGGCCGCGGCCCGTGGGAAAACTATGTAGACCGGAATGCCGATGCATTCATGGGAATATGGAACGGAAAGGTGGAAGACCAGGCCTTCGCTTATTACCGCCCGCAGGAAACGGGAAACAAGACCGACGTCCGCTGGCTTACGCTTAAAAACAAAGATGGGGCCGGCATTAAAATAAAAGGCGCCCAGCCCTTATCGGTAAGCGCTACAAACAACCGGCCGGAAGACCTGGACCCGGGGATGACCAAAAAGCAGCAGCACAGCTCGGACATACTGCCCCGCCGCGAAGTAACGCTATGCGTAGACTTGTTCCAGCGCGGAGTGGGCGGACTGCAATCCTGGGGAGCCAAACCGCTCGACGCCTACCGTTTCACGGACAGGGAATATTCATACGCCTATACGGTAGAAGTATTGAAATAACTAATCGATCAGTCTGCAAATCCGTTCGAGATACTTCGCATCCGTTTCATCAAAGCTATTACAGTAATTGCTGTCTATATCCAGGACGGCAATTACTTTATCCCCCCGTATCAAGGGAACGGCGATTTCCGACCTTGACGCGGCATTACACGCTATATGCCCGGGAAACTCGTTTACGTCGGGAACGATTATCGTCCGGGCTTCTTTCCACGCCGCGCCGCAAACGCCTTTCCCGTAGCCAATCCGCGTACAGGCTACCGGCCCCTGAAACGGAGCCAGCGTCAGCATGCCGTCTTTCACGGCATAAAAGCCCGTCCAGAAAAAATCAAACGTCTGCTTCAATGCCGCCGCCACATTTGCCATATTGGCGATGGTATCCGTTTCGCCTGCCAGCAACCCTTCTATCTGCGGAAGCAGCGCCTCATACATCTCTTCCTTACCGCCTTTTTTTACCCTTAATTCTTTTGCCATAACATATGCCGTATTATCAATAATCGTTAACAAAGATAGCGCTAAAGGGCATTTATCCGTACCTTCGCGCCTGTTTTTGTAATAACCTGCCCAAGGAGCAGAATGTAAATATAATATGTCCGGACAAAACTCGCCTCTGATTCTGGGAAACGAACGCATCAGCAAATTATTGATACAATATGCCTTACCCGCTATCGTAGCCATGACGGCCTCTTCCCTCTATAATATGGCAGACAGCATCTTTATCGGCCACGGAGTCGGCGCGCTGGCAATTGCAGGACTGGCCCTCACGTTTCCCCTTATGAACCTTGCCGCCGCTTTCGGCTCGCTGGTCGGCGTGGGAGCCGCCACGCTTATTTCGGTCAAACTGGGGCAAAAAGACTGCGACGGCGCCAGGCAGATACTGGGCAATGTGCTGGTATTAAATATCATCCTCGGCATATCGTTCACGCTCGTATGCCTGCCGTTCCTCGACCGGATACTTTATTCCTTCGGAGCCGGCGAAGCCACGCTTCCCTATGCGCGGGAGTATATGCAGGTTATCCTGGCAGGAAATGTCGTAACGCATTTGTTTCTGGGATTAAACAATGTGCTCCGGGCCTCGGGCGCTCCCAGGTATTCCATGTATGCCACGCTGGCCTCCGTTGTGATCAACTGCATACTGAACCCCCTGTTCATCTTCGTAATGGACTGGGGAATCAGAGGTTCGGCATGGGCTACCGTTATCTCGCAGGCAATTTCCCTTGCCTGGCAACTCTGCTACTTTGCCAGCCCCAAACATTTCATCCACTTTAAAAAAGACGCCTGCAAACTGAAAAAAGACCTCGTGGGAAGCATCTTCAGCATCGGCCTGTCGCCTTTCCTGATGAATATCTGTTCGTCTCTGATCATTATCCTGATCAACCGTGGGCTGAAAGAATACGGCGGCGACATGGCTATCGGCGCCTACGGGATAGTCAACCGTATCGTCTTTTTATTTATCATGATCATCATGGGACTCAATCAGGGCATGCAGCCTGTTGCAGGCTACAATTTCGGGGCAGGCCGTCTCGACCGTGTAAAAGAAACGTTAAAACTCACGGTTACATACGCCGTCGGTATCGCCTCATTCGGCTTTCTGCTGTGCCACCTTGTCCCGTCCGTCATCGTCAGGATGTTTACCACCGACAGGGAACTGATAAAAACATCCGTCTACGGGCTGCACATTGTCTTTGCCGTATTCCCCCTTGTAGGATTCCAGATGGTAACAGTCAACTTCTTCCAGTCTATCGGAAAAGCGCCCAAAGCCATCTTCCTCTCCCTCACCCGCCAGGTAATCTTCCTGATCCCCTGCCTGCTCATCCTCCCGTCCCTCTCAGGCGTGCTGGGCGTATGGATCAGCCTCCCGATAGCCGATTTCCTCTCCGTCATCGTATCCTGCATCATCTTACGCAACCAACTGAAAACCCGCTTCTGAAAGCGTGGAAATCCGGAAGAAACAACCGGCAAAAGAGTTGTTTCCCCCGGAGAAGCCTATTCTTTTACAATTTGAAACTCTCCATTTTTATGGACAGGCGAACCGTCAGGATAAGTTTCTAAAGGATCTTTACTGTACAAATCCCATGAAAGTACCTGTTCGCTATTATACCATACTTCCTTTAATCCGCTCCAGATCGTTACAGGCGTATATCGCCGGCTTACGATCGTATCGACCGATCCGTCCGGAAAGGTCAGTAAAGCGGTGTTAAATTCGCTTTCAACATCTATGATTGCACATACTAAATTCATCCAGGGTTTGGGTTTGTCGGGATTGTCATCATATATACGCGACATGAAATCAATATATTTCAAATCTCCTTCATACGGAATATAACCTTCCACATACGAATAAGAAGGCCTGTCTTCTTTTCCCGGAATCACATAAGAAACCTGTATATCTTCTTTCTTCCATCTTTTTCCTCTCTTAGGGTCGAAAACGCTTACGTCATAGGAATCGGTAAACAGGATCGAGACATTCAAATTGGCAAAGACGGCTCCTATAACTTTACCGTTGTCTTCAGGCTCTTGTTCCGGCACAGGAATCGTGTCTTTTACCGGCTTCTTTGTAACAGTTTCCGTCTTCATGTCGGAAACCGAATCGCAAGCCATAAGCCCCATAAATAAAAACAAAACAACAAGATTTTTCATGATTCTATTCTTTAGTTACAAAATACAAGGAAATATCACTATTAAAAGCGTATGCTCCGGGGTTAAAATGATTTTCGCTATAGTAGCCATTATAGCGTCCTCCTATTGATCCCCAATTCATGTGCAGCCTTTTACTGGCAAGAGTGGTTTGAATTGTATTTCCGGTGATACATGTTCCGTTATAGATTAATTCCAATCCATCACATATCCACATGTGGCCCATATCGCCATCGTATC
>JAITRG010000204.1 GCA_031288515.1 Tannerellaceae bacterium | reverse complement strand
GAATAACTGGACGGAATCAGAAAAATATGCCAGAAAGGTATTGGAAAAATACCCGTTGACAACCAATGAACAATATCTCAGCGGTTTTAACGACGAAAATACGCCTTCCTGGATTTGGGGGATGAGGCAAACCGAAGAACAAAACATGAGCGATTATTCCCTGTTTGCCATGTGGGGAAACGATACGCGTAAGTGTTTTACCTTCAGAGCTTATTTCCTGGCCGACGACTTTGTCGGTCTGTTCGACGAAGACGATATACGCTATCAATTCGAGCGTTGGTGGGAGGTTGTTTATGCTTCCTTCAAATTCAGGGACAACGACGACTGTCGTGGCTCCATCGTTTTCATGCGATCGGAAGAAATGTTATTGAATGCGGCGGAAGCTCTGGCGTATCAAAATAAAGAGACGGAAGCCAGGGAGCTTTTATGGAAACTGCAGGACATGCGAAATGCCCAACGTTCCATCTCTTCCGACTTGATAGAAGATATATTGATTGAACGGCGGAAAGAACTGTATGGGGAAGGATACGCTTTGTTTGATATGGTGCGGAATCAGAAACCTTTGCTTCGCACAGGCAATCATATAGATTATGGGGGAGGCACGACGCTGCCGGCGCGTTCCTGGCGTTTTATCTTCCAACTGCCGAATGCCGAACTGAAAAACAATAAGGCATTGGTAGACGGCATCTGGCCTGACGGCGACCAGAATCCTTACGAGGGCGTATATTCTCCGCAGTAGGATACAAACCAAAAGAAGCCTCTCTTCACAGGGAGGCTTCTTTTGCAATAATCATCTTATATGCTTACATAATTAGCACGAGGTTTTGATATAGCGATTATACTAATAGTGTTACTTTGTTAATCTGTCGCAAAGATAGGCCTGTCGATAAATGTCTGCAATACCTATATATATGTATAATTGCGAACCTGTCAGTACCTAAAAATAGGGATTCATTACTAAATATCAACGATTTGTTGAATGTTGTGAAAAGGTATTGTAAAAAGATGTAACTTTGACAACAGTAAAAACCGAAGTTGAAATCGTATAACTATGTATAAGAAAAAAGAATATCGGGAAACCGACAAGATGTTTGACCTGATATCCGGAAATTATTCCATGATGCTGGTGATGAGCCGGTTTGGAATTGAGCCGGGTTTCGATGAAAAAACAATCGGGGAAGTTTGCCGGCAAAATAAGGCGGACTGCCGTACCTTTCTAACGGTCGTTAATTTCCTTATTCAGAAAAGAGATACGCCGGTAGAGAATATAAACGACTGTATTTCATTGGAACATCTGATTGTTTACCTTCATAATGCGCACAACTATTTTTTGAAGTTCCGTTTACCTCATCTCCGGCGTAAATTAACGGAAGCCATCAAAGATGATTGTCCGGAAGACGTAGCATTTGCCATCACCAAATTCTTTGACGAATATGTTTGCGAAGTAGATAAACATATGATGTATGAAGAAAAAACGGTGTTTCCGTACGTACGCGACCTGTTGAAAGGCAAAAAAAATCCGAAATACAATATTTCTATTTTCCACAAAAGGCACGACCAGATAGAATTAAAGATTACGGAACTGAAATATCTGCTGCTAAAGTATTATCCGGGGAAAGGCGGCAATTGGTTCAACAGCGCCTTGTTTGATATCTTTAGCACGGAAAGAGATTTGGCAACGCATAATCAGATAGAGAATAATCTTTTTACGCCTGCCATTTTGGAACTGGAAAAACAGATATAACAGACATTACAAATGAACATAAACCTGAAAATAGCGATTGCGGAAATCTCCGGTATAATCCGTTCGGGCGTGGAAGTACAATTACGAAAATTGACAGGGTTCCATTTCCAGATTATAGAAATAGACAGCAGCGAACGATTATATGAAGCTGTACGTTTAAATAAACCTGATATACTCATTATAAACCCTGCCATGGCGGGGGGGCATACGCTTCATCAATTAAGGGAAGAAACGGGGAATCTTTCCATGAAATGTATGGCTCTTTTATACACGCTGACAGATAAGAATCAACTCCGTTATTACGACGAACAGATCACGATATACGATACCCTTGACGGGCTGAAACAAAAGCTGGAACAATTCATCCTGCAAGAAACGGAGGACGACAAAGAGGATGACGAACAGCAAATATTAAGCGTACGCGAGAAAGAGATTGTCGTTTGCGTAGTGAAAGGCATGACAAACCGCGAAATTGCCGACCTCCTGTATCTTTCTACCCACACCATAATTACCCATCGGCGGAATATTGCCCGGAAACTTCAAATCCACAGCGCCAGCGGCTTAACGGTTTATGCCATTGTAAATAAACTGGTCGAATTAAGCGATATTGGAAAATTGTAACATTTTCGTAACGGAGATTGTTGTATTGTTAAGTAAATGTTACATACTTTTGCACGACGA
Source organism: Tannerellaceae bacterium (assembly GCA_031288515.1). Classification (GTDB taxonomy): domain Bacteria; phylum Bacteroidota; class Bacteroidia; order Bacteroidales; family Tannerellaceae; genus DFXE01. The sequence continues at coordinate 6,356 of JAITRG010000204.1, read as the reverse complement.
ACTGATATAACATATGGAAACGCTCTATCTTTTTTTAGTAATTTTTATTTTTATACTTGCCATATTCGACTTGTCTGTCGGCGTGAGCAATGACGCTGTAAACTTTTTAAATTCCGCTATAGGCTCCAAGGTTGCCTCTTTCAGGGTGGTCATGGCTGTTGCGGCAGCAGGGATATTCATCGGGGCTTCTCTTTCCAACGGTATGATGGATGTGGCCCGGCATGGGATTTTCCAACCGCAGTATTTCTATTTTACCGATATTATGTGTATCCTGCTGGCCGTTATGCTTACCGACATCGTATTACTTGATGTTTTTAACTCTCTTGGGATGCCTACTTCCACTACTGTGTCGCTGGTTTTCGAATTATTGGGCGGTACGGTTGCATTGGCTTTAATCAAGGTAATAAAGTCGCCCGATGGCCTTGAGTTTGCCACCTTAATAAATACGGATAAAGCATTTACAATGATTCTGGCTATCTTCCTTTCTGTGGCGATAGCCTTTTTATTTGGTACGCTGGCGCAATATCTTTCCCGTATCATATTTACGTTCGACTATAAGAAAAGGATGAAATACTTTGCCGCTCTCTTTGGCGGTTTGGCGGCAACGGCTATCCTTTACTTCATGCTTATAAAAGGCCTTAAAGAGAGCGCTTTTATGACCGGAGCGGTAAAAGAGTATATTTATGGCCATACAAGTAAGATTGTTTGGCAGAGCTTTGCTGGTTTCACTGTATTGATGCAAATCTTATATTGGCTGAAAGTAAATATATTCAAGGTAGTTGTATTAATGGGTACTTTCTCTTTAGCGCTGGCTTTTGCCGGGAATGATTTGGTCAACTTTATCGGGGTTCCTTTGGTTGGATATTCGTCTTATATGGATTTGTTGGCGCAAAATGGCACGGTAGCTCCCGGCGCGTTTTTAATGTCGTCCCTGTTGGAACCCGCGCAAACGCCCTGGTATTTCCTTACAGGGGCGGGTTTGATTATGGTGGTTGCTTTATTCGCCTCCAAAAAGGCCAGGCAGGTAATTAAAACCTCATTAGACCTGTCTCGCCAGTCGGAGGGCGAAGAGCATTTCGGCGCCTCTCCCGTTGCCCGCGTATTAGTCCGTACGTTTAGCGGCGCTGCTACTTCCGTATTGGCTTGCGTGCCTGTCGGCGCCAGGAAATGGATAAACGGCCGGTTTAACAAAGACGGCATCACAATGGAGAACCAGGCAAGCTTTGACCTTGTGCGTGCATCCGTCAATGTGGTGTTGTCCGGTTTGTTGATTGCTATGGGTACATCCTTAAAACTTCCGCTTTCTACAACCTATGTCACGTTTATGGTGGCGATGGGGAGTTCGCTGGCCGACCATGCCTGGGGACGGGAAACGGCGGTATACCGTATCACAGGCGTTATTTCGGTTATCGGCGGCTGGTTTATTACTGCCGGAGCGGCATTTACCATCTGCTTTGTCGTTGCCTTGCTTATTTATACAGGCGGAGTTGCGGGAATGGGCGCTATGGTTGCTTTGGCTGTTTATATGCTTGTCCGCAGCCATCTTATTTACAAAAAGAAAATGAGAAAAGATGCGCTGAAAGAAGAAGTTAATACGACGGTAGCCCAGCTTCGCGACACGACAGACAGCCGTGAAGCGTTGGCTTTATTCCGTAAGCACAGCCGTGAAGAATTATATAAAGACCTGTCGTTTATTTCGCAAGCCTTCGAGACGGCGGTCAACGGGTTTATCCATGAAAACCTGAAAGATGAGCGCAAGGTATTAAACGAAATTGAAGATATGAAAACCCACCTCAAACAAGTCAAACGCGTAGGAACATTAGGGGTAACACAGCTCGACCATAGCATTGCTGTCGATAAAGGACTCTATTATTACCAGGGAAATGATTTTGCCAGCGAAACCTTATTTAGCGTACGCAGGTTAGCAGAACCAATCAAAGAACATATCGACAACCACTTTAACCCGCTTAGCGGTATTCAGAAGGAAGATATCGGTAAAATAGCCCCGGATATCGTTTCCTTCCTGAATCGTTGCGCCGAAATGATCCAAAAGAACGATTATTGGGGATTCGATCTGTTAATAACCGAATCGGCGTCTTTGCTCAATCAACTGATAACGCTGAAGAAAAGGGAATTAAAACGTATACAAGGGCAAAACAGCAGTACGAAAACAAGTATGGTTTACCTGAATATGATACACGAATCGCAAAACGTTGTTTCTTTTACGACAAACTTATTGAAGGTAAGCCGTAAGTTCCAAAAAGAATAAAATCAGCCGGAAATGGAATCTCTCAGTATAAGGATTCCTTCCGGCCCCATATTAAACAATAAATCAATGATACTGAGATTAGGTAAAAAGCCTGATTTCCGGCTGAAAACCTGATAGTAGGGCACAGGGCGGAACGAATCGTCTTTACCGGGATTCCGGGGGCGGATCCGTTCGCGAAAGTCGTTTTCTACTTCCGGCTGATAGGTTTGCGTATAATGTATGGCCGGGCGTAAATCCAGCAAATGGCAGATAAGTTCGCGCAATTGCTCGTTGAAATCGAAAAGATAATCATATGTTTTTTCATAGAAAGGAGCAAAGTCATCCTGGTAATACTCAAAGAAAGGGCTCATATTATAGGCGGATACAATAGCGTTCCAATGCAAATGCCGCCAGTTGCCATGACCGGATATACGGATATCTTTCGTTAAATAGTTGAGCGTATCCGGTTTTTCTAAAGGAACAGATAAGGATAATGGCCCGTTTGCTCCTGCAATGACGCAACGATTGCGATAGGTTTGTTTCTGGTAATTTTCGGCAGTTTCTATGCAGACGTCGGCAAATTGATAAATCTTGACGTATTGCTGTACGGGCCCTAAATAGGCGGTGGAAAGATAAATCATAAAGCTTTAAACCAGCGGAACCAGACTTTGCCTATAATATGGTCGGCCGGAATAAAGCCTACATGGCGCGAATCTACGGCGTCTTCCGTATTGTCTGAAAGCGCCCAGTAATAATCTTTTCTGAACGTAAATGTCTGCATATCTTTTCCATCCGGGGAAAGCTGCTTGTCCGGGAACATTATTTCTTGTGCCGATTCGGCAAGTATCGCTTCCCTTCCGGCTGTAAGAAAACCTTGATTCAGACTGTACGTCTCTCCTTTACGGGGGACGACAAGCATGTAGTTTTCTACTTTTTCCTTTACGAATAATTTGTTTACTTTTTCACTCATCTCTTCCCTGATTTGGTATTCTTCAAAAGAAGTCAGGATAAATACCGGGGTTTTCCCGGGTTCTTGCGGTTCTCTGACGGGAATATTCATTTTAGCAAGCAACTTTACAAAAGGCTCTCTGATTTCCCTGGCTATCGTATAAGAAGCCAGGCTTTGAGGCGGGCGGGGATATAATACGCCATTAATCGTATATCCGGCGCTGCCGACGCGTACCGTATCGCCGGGAAGCGCTACGCAACGGCTGACAATAAGGGGCGTATGATCCCTGTCGCGCCGTAAAGGGCTTTTGAAAAGAATGATTTCATTCCTGTTCAGACGCTTGTTGGCGAATAGCTTATTCACTAATACATAATCGCCCTTGTGCAACGCTTCTTCCATGGCATGGGTGGAAATACGATACGAACCGATACAGAAATGACGGATAAGTAAAACGAAGCCCACAATAGCAATCATAACCGTCCCTGCCCTCCGGTTCCTTTTCAGAGGCGTTAAAAGACAGTTCTTTATGTCGCTATTGCCGGGCATTAGTTATGTACGGTTGTGAACAGGCGGTTCCAGCGGATTTTTCCGTCGAACCAGCCCCGGTCCTTATCTAAGGAAAGCCATATAAGGATAGGTTTGCCTACTATATGGTCTTCGGGGACAAATCCCCACGAGCGGCTGTCGGCGCTTTTGTGGCGGTTATCCCCCATCATCCAGTAATAATCATATTTGAACGTATAGGTTTCCGCTTCCTTTCCGTTAATGAATACCTTCCCGTCTTTTCTCTCTAATGTATTATTTTCGTAATTCCGGATACAACGGCTGTAAAGGCCTGTGTTTTGTTCGGTAAGCTCGATGACGGCTCCTTTCTTCGGAATCCATAAAGGCCCGTAATTATCCCGCGACCAACCGGTATGGTAGTCTACCGGATACGTATAATCGCTTCCGCCGGATATGTCCGGCTCAATTACTATTTTTTTTATAGCGGGCAGCCTTTCGGCAATTCCCTTTCCTTTTTGCGTCAGGGGAAAATGGTACACCGGGTTATATTGTCCCGAAGCGTTAGGCGTAAAGCCCAGGTAGGGCAATATTTGCCCCGACGCCAGTCCGCGGTCTTCTTTGCTTATATTCATTAACCGGAATTGCTCTTCCGTAATAATAGAGCCATCCGTCTCTACAAAGTAATTGAACTGCATCTTCTCCGGATTTTCAGCGGCTACGCCATCAATATATACCTGATTGTCTACGATTAATATAGTGTCGCCCGGCATTCCTATACAGCGTTTTACATAATTCTCCCGTTTGTCTACCGGGCGATAGATAACATCCCCGAAAGTAGCCTTGTCCAAAAGGATAGCCTCTCTGCCATACATTTCCACCGATGTGTAATAATCCGGATTCTGGACTTTTAAAGCGACGGTATCCCCGGCGGGAAAGTTAAATACGACAATATCATTCCGCTTCACCTCTCCCAGTCCGGCTACCCGTTTGTAACCCCATTCGGGCCAGTCAAGATACGACTTCGTATCAATAACGGGAAAGGTATTCTGCGCCAGCGGAAAAGAGAGGGGCGTATTAGGTACTCTCGGCCCATAACTTAGTTTGCTTACAAATAGATAATCGCCCACCAGCAACGATTTCTCCAGAGAAGAGCTGGGTATCTGATAATTCTGAAAAACAAACAGATTAATAAAATAAACGGCTATCAAGGCAAACAGTATATCGTCTACCCATTCCAATGCATGCCGTACGGAAGGATTCCCGGATTTCTTCCATCCCCCCCAGGGAATCGCTTTTGTCAGGAATATATCGGCCAACACGATGAGTCCCAACAGTAACCACGCGTTCTGCATCCAAAGAGTAAACAATATATATATCAACGCCCAGACGCCGAACCTGATCCACTGTTTTTCAGGAATTTCTTTTAACTTAATCATAAATAAATATTATTAGTAGCAATTTTAAAAAGTAAGCATATCGTTCATCCCCAGAAAACCTTTCTTTCCGGCGGTAAATTCGGCGGCAATAACGGCTCCCAGGGCCAGGCCGGCACGGCTTTTCGCATCATGTTTAATACTGACAAAGTCGGCGTCCGATTCGTAAACAATCTCGTGAATCCCCGGAACCTCTCCTTCCCTGACGGCATAGACAGGCAAGTCGGCGGACTGTTCCTCCTTATCTAATGTCCAGCGTTTTTTACGTTCTACATTCTCGAGGATACCTTCGGCCAGCGTAATAGCCGTTCCGCTGGGCGCATCCAGTTTGTGGATATGGTGCGTTTCCGTGATACTTACGTCGTACGCGGGAAACTTATTCATAATCTTTGCCAGGTATGCGTTCAGCGCAAAGAGAATATTTGCCCCGATACTGAAATTCGAAGCATAGAACAGCGTTTTCCCTTCTTCTTCACACATCCGCTTTATGTCGTCTAAACGATTCAACCAGCCGGTAGTGCCCGACACAACCGGTACATCCGCCGCAAAACACCGCATGAAATTATCGAATGCCGTATCAGGCGTAGTAAACTCAATCGCTACATCCGCACTCCTGAATGCCGGCGAATCGAAATCATCCCGATTCGTAATATCTATAACAGATACGATTGTATGCCCTCTGCCAAGCGCAAACTGCTCGATGGCCTTCCCCATCTTTCCATAACCGATAAGCGCAATATTCATAAGCTTTCTTTGCTGTTAAATTAGTAACGGCTATCCAAACCGTTGGATTTAAAGCTACAAATGTAATTATTTTTTCCGGTAAATACTTACATAATCAGCTTCTGATAAGGGCAACCGCGCCAAATTTTCAAGCGTGTTGAATTCCCCTGCTAAACGATACTTTTCAGCCATAACCGTTCATACGCAAGCGTTTATAAACCGGCTGGAAGCTGAAAGATAGCGCCAGACAAGCCTGTGTAATGGGTTAAAGTAGAAGCAGGCAAAGACAGCATGGATTATTTTGGCGCGGTTGCCCTGGCTTCTGATAAGAATAGCCGCGTCAAAATCCTTTATTTATACTGCACGCGGGATGGTTTGGCGCATCCCGTATCCTTTTGGCCTCCCCCGGGCGACGCCTCTCCAAACCTGCGGCTTCCTTTTTTCTCCGGAAAAATGAAAAATCCATGGGTGTAAAAAAAAAAATCACAGGTGAGATGAA
>JAITRG010000027.1 GCA_031288515.1 Tannerellaceae bacterium | reverse complement strand
TCTAACGGGAGCTTTGGAAGCATAAATTCTATGTTTGCCCTGAAATTAATCTGTTAACGTAGAACTATTCATCTACCTATGATTCAGACTGATATAATTTGTAGCCTGCATGAGAAAGATAAAAACATATTTTGCTTTCTGCGAGTTCTTCCGCTATAAAACGTTTGCGGCAGGACTAATAGCGGAATTTTCCTCCGCCAAGAAATTCTCTTAATAAGGAAGCGCCGGGAAGTTCTTCCGCCGGAATGGTGGAAAAGTACGTCAGGAAGCGCATCAGGCGATAAGCTTCGGCATTCTCTTTGTCTAATTCGCGGACTTCCCTTAAAATAGGTTCGGCGTACCGGCGGAGAACGGCCAATTCATATAAAAGAGCGCTGTTGAACATCACATCCGCCGTTTCCTGATAAGGGAATATCCATTTGTCTTCTCCTTTACGGACGCTCGGCCAACGGGCAATCGTGTCTTTTGCCGAATAGCCTCTGAACCGGTAGTCGCGGATGATACGCCGTAAAAGGCGGTTGTCCGTAGTAGGTATCCAGTTATGATTGTCGAGTGAAATAGACGTCAGGGCCGATACATATACCTTATATTTATACGCGTCGTCAAGATGTCTGGTCAGTTCCGGATTCAGGGCATGGATACCTTCTATCATCAGGATGGATTTTTCTCTTAATTTCAGTTTTGTATCCTTATAGACGCGCGTACCCGTTGTAAAGCTATAAGCAGGCAGGTTTATTTCTTTTCCTTCCAGTAGTTTGCCCATATCTTCGTTGAAGTAAGGAAGGTCGAGCGCATATAAAGACTCAAAATCAAATTCGCCGTTTTCGTCTCTCGGCGTATCTGCCCGGTTAAGAAAATAATCATCGAGCGAAATACTTACCGGATGAAGCAAACAGGTGATCAACTGGATGGCCAGTCGCTTGGTAAACGTTGTCTTCCCCGACGAAGAAGGCCCTGATATTAATACGATACGGACGCCTTCATCATACCGGGCGGCTATTTGTCCGGCTATTTTCGCAATCTGTTTTTCCTGCATCGCTTCCGAGACCATGATTATTTCGGATGTATGCCCGTCTTGTATCGCCTTGTTCAAATCGCTTACATTGTCCATTTCCAAGGTGCGTTGAAGCGCCAGGTGTTCTTTAAATACTTCAAACATCTTGTCTTGCCGGATGACCGGTTCAACCTCCAATGGATTAGCCTTGTTTGGGATACGCAGCAGGACGCCTTCATAATAAGGAACGATATCGAATACGTTTATAAAACCCGTTGAAGGCGTCAGGCAGCCATAAAAGAAATTAATATAACCATCCAGATCGTAATAAGACGTATAGGCCATACCGGCGCTCTCTATCAGGCGGGCTTTATCCTCCATGCCTCTTTCGCGGAAAAGGACAATGGCTTCTTCGGTCCGAATGTTTTTGTGGATAAAAGGAATGTCCGCCTCCACAATCTCTTTCATTCGCTTTTTAATTTTATCAATCGTTAATTGGTCTAATTTCTTACCGTTATGAATCACGCAATAATAGCCTTTGGAAACAGAATGTTCCAGGTTCATGGTAGTCGAAGGAAGTATATCGTTTACAGCTTTAGCCAGGATATGGCAAAGCGAACGGACATATGCCCGAAGCCCTGACTGGCTGGTACAGTCCAGAAACTCCACATCTTTCGGTTGCCAGCAACGGTATGTAAGGCCCTGCGTTCTATTATTTACCAAAGCATTCACAGGCGTATATTGCAGAGGGGCGCCTGCCGCTTCATATATTTCCAGTAAGGAAGAACCTATCGGAACTTCTTTGTACTGCTTGCTGTTCTTACAATAAATAGTAATCGTTTCAATCATGCTTATTTGGATTAATATTTGTAATTTTGCAGGTAAATGTAAGCATTTTATAATGTAAAGCCAATGTAGAAAAGACGTTTTAATTATGATAACTCGAATCTCCTCTTTATTATATACCTTATTTGTATTCGCGCTGTTTACCCAGTGTTCAGGCGAAACGACAATAATAGACAATCCGGATACGCAGGATGATATAAACCATTGGATTGAGCAGAAAATGCGCGATCAGTATTTATGGTACGACGAGATACCGGAAAGCGAAACGCTGGATTTCTCCTCAGAACCCGAACAATTCTTCTATTCCTTATTGTCGAAAAAAGACGGCAAAGATAGAAACGGGGGGCGCCAGTACTATTCTACCATTAACCAAAAGGCCGCCGCTTCAAAGGCCTATATGGGCGATGGCTATTCGTTTGGATTTGAATTTCAATATTATAATGTCATCAACTTTAATAAATACGGTTTGATGGTTCTTTATGTACTCCCCTCCTCCCCTGCCTCGGAAGCAGGATTGGAACGCGGAGACTGGATATATATTATTAATGATAAACCTGTGCCGGATAACAACGCCGAATTAATCGATTTATTAGATACCTCAACTCCCAAAACGCTGGAAATAGGAATTGCCAAAAGGTTCGACGGGGTAATATCTCGCACCGCTTCCATCACGGCACGGACAGTGACGGATAATCCTGTGCTGATTCACAAAACGATTCCTCTTGACGACGGGAAAAAGGTGGGTTATCTGCTGTATAATCATTTTACATCCGGCCCGCAAGGTAGCGAAGACGAGACATTTAATAATAGCCTGCGCGGCGCGTTCGCCCAATTCGGCGCAGACAACGTAAGCGATTTTGTATTGGACTTGCGTTTCAATGGCGGCGGACTGGTATCCTGCGCACAGTTATTAGCAACGATGTTAGCTCCCAAACCGGCTTTGGGCGATATTTTTTGCCACCTTACCTACAATAATAAGAGTAAAGACAACAAGAAGACACTGTCTTTAGACCCGGCCCGGATTAAAGAAGGAGTACCCGGAGCGAATCTTAACCTCAGCAGGCTTTTTATCATAACGAGCGAACGTACGGCCTCGGCTTCCGAAATGATTATCAATGGGCTGTCAGCATATGAAGAAGTGGAGCTTATACAGGTAGGCGCCAGAACCGAAGGAAAGAATGTAGCTTCCGTCACGATCGCCGCCGACTCATACGATTGGGAATTACATCCTATCGTAAGCTATCTGAGCAATAAAAAAGATTTTTCGGATTATGCAAACGGTTTCCCTCCTACGCCGGGTTTTGAATGCGACGACTCTAAACAGGGTGATTACTATCAGTTAGGCGACCGGGAGGAATATATTTTAAATCATATCCTGAACTATATCGCCTATGGAAACTTTGCCGAAAGCAGAAGCCAACCGCTTCGATCCGCTGAAGAAACAAATCTGATCCCACTTTATAATTCACTCGATTCAAAGAAAACAAACGGAATGGCTATCCTGCCCGCAGATCTTTACAGACCATGAAAAGCAAGTACAAAAAACTCGTAAACGGGCAAATCATTACCCCATCCGGTATTTTACGAAATCACTCGCTTATTATCTCAGGCAATACAATCGCCGAGATTACGGAACGTACAATTGAAATCGACAATTGTGAGACCATCGACGCCCGGGGAAACTACATTGCGCCGGGTTGTATCGATATTCATTTGCATGGCGGAAACGGACGCGATTTTACAGAAGCGACGCCGGAGGCTTTTTATACAATCGCCGAAGCGCATGCCCGGCATGGTACGACGGCCCTATACGCCACGCTTGCCGCCGCTCCGCGGACAACATTCGAACGAGCGATCCGTACCTGCGAACAAGTGATGACCGACCCGAAAGACGGAGCGCGTATCATGGGCCTCCATCTGGAAGGAAACTACCTGAATAAAACCATGTGCGGCGGACAAGACCCCCACTTCCTCTACAACCCTGACCCACAAGAGTACCGGGAATTAATAACCTCAACCCATTGCATCAAGCGATGGAGCGCTTCCCCTGAATTACCGGGCGCTATGGCATTCGGGCGATACGTTACAGAACGGGGGATATTGGCGTCCTTAGCCCATACCGTTGCCGATTATCCCATTGTAAAAGCGGCGTTTGAGGCCGGTTACACACATGCAACCCATTTTTACAACGCCATGACGGGCGTGCATAAAAACCGTGAGTTTAAGCGCGAGGGCACGATCGAAAGTATCTATTTAACGGATGATATGACGGTAGAATTAGTGGCCGACGGCATCCATGTGCCTCCCGTTATCCTGAAACTTGTCTATAAATTCATAGGACCCGAACGCATCGCTTTAGTGACCGATTCCATGTTTGCCGCCGCTTTCTCAGGCTCGGTTGAGGGAATAGACAGCCGGATCATTGTAGAAGACGGCGTTGGTAAATTAGCCGACCGTTCCGCCCTGGCCAGCAGTATCGCTACGAGCGACAGGCTTATACGCGTCATCGTACAAAAGGCTGGCGTCTCCTTAACAGACGCTATCCGCATGGCGTCTGAAACGCCCGCCCGGATTATGCGCATAGCCGACAAAAAAGGAACCTTAGAAAAAGGGAAAGACGCCGATATCATCCTTTTCGATACAGATATCAACGTCCTCGCTACGATTGTCGAAGGGAAGATATTATAATCCTCATTCTTATTTCCCTCTCAATTCCTTATCATAGGCTTCTTTGTTGTTGATGATGCGGAGGGCCTCGATGTAGCTGGGGTTATCGTCGTTCATGATTCGGAAATATTCTGCCATTTCGTACATATCGCGGGCGATGAGGGCTTTTATCTGGAGTTTGATCAATGGTTTGGAATGCGTATATTGTTCTTCATTAAATTCAATCTTCTCCTCTGTAGCCATATCTGTTAAATTCTGTAAGATATCATCTGTTACGTTAAATGATTTTTTATAGTTTTCGACCTTGCGATACTCGGAAATCATTTCTTTCCGGTTCTGATCCAGGTAATTCATAGCAACGCGGTTGATCAGCCCGGTTGCAACTAACCGGCGGTGATAATCGGTAAAGCGGGTTGTATCTATCGGGATAAACAGGTCGGGCATAATTCCTCCTCCGCCATATACAACCCGGTTATTGATAAGCGTTTTATATTTCATGGAATCGGGGAAATGAATACTGTCGGCGCTCATTAACTCGCCGCGGTTATACCGGTCGATCAGATCATAGCGGTATTCTTCTTTCTTGCCATTTTCATACGGCCGTTGAATCCCTCTTCCGGTAGGCGTATGGTAGCGTGAAACGGTTAAGCGGATCATCGAGCCATCGGGTAGCGGGATAGGCTTTTGCACTAATCCTTTTCCAAATGTCCGCCGTCCTACGATAACGCCCCTGTCCCAATCCTGTATGGCGCCGGCAAAAATCTCGCTTGCCGAGGCAGACGATTCGTCGACCAAAACAACCAAACGCCCCTCTCCAAAATTCCCTTTTCCTGTAGCTTTAGCTTCTTCCCTGGGCTGTTTGGCTCCTTCCGTATAAACAATCAATTGTCCTTTTTCGAGAAATTCATTGGCCAGATCGATGGCTATATTCAGGTAGCCTCCGCCATTCCCCTGAAGGTCTACGACCAGGTCTTTCATGCCGCTTTTCTTCAGTTTGTCTAACGCCTCGTGAAATTCGTCGACCGACGATGCGGCAAAACGGTTTAATTTTATATAACCCGTATGTTTATCCGCCATATAGGCAGCGTCGAGGCTATAAACCGGTATTTTGCCGCGAATGATCCGGAAAGCGATCAGTTCCGGTTCGTTTTGGCGAAGTACTTTTATTTTTACCTCCGTATCTTTAGGGCCCCGCAGGCGCTTCATAATGTCGGTGGTTTTCATTTTCACTCCCGCTATCAGGGTGTCGTTTACCATAATAATACGGTCGCCGGCCATAAGCCCTACCTTTTCGGAAGGCCCGCCGGCTATCACTTGTATTACATACAATGTATCCGTAAGCATGTTAAACTGAATACCAATCCCGTCGAAGTTTCCCTGTAAAGGTTCCGTCATTTCCTTTGTTTCTTCGGGGTCGAGGTAATTGGAGTGCGGGTCGAGCTTTTCCAGCATCCCTACGAGCGCGTCTTCTACTAATTTTCCGGTATCGATAGAATCAACATATAAGCTCGATATGGCAAATAATGCCATTGAAAGCTTCCGCGATTCCTGATTGATGTTGTTCTGTGCAGCCATTTGCGCAACAGAGCAACTAACGAGTAACAGATACAATCCGATTTTTTTCATTCTTTCTAATTTGCCTCCGATAACTATTAATACAACTTCGTCTCTTTGGGTACGAATAGGGAGATATCTTTACCATATTTGAGCAGTTCGCGAACGATACTGGAACTGATATGGGTATGTTCGGGTTCCGTAAAGAGAATAAACGTATCTATCCCTGCCAGCTTACGGTTTACATCGGCAATGCTTTTTTCGTATTCAAAATCATTGACTGTGCGGATACCTCGCAAGATAGATTGCGCCCCTACCTCGACCGCAAAGTCAACGGTCAGGCGCTCATACTGCTCTACACGTACGCGGGCGTCTCCTTCGTATAACCGGCGGATACTGTCCAAACGTTTCTCTATCGAAAAATAAGCCTGCTTATTTTCATTGACGCCAATGGCTATCACAATCTCATCTACCAATGCGAGTCCCCGGCGTACCAGGGATTGATGGCCGATGGTGAAAGGGTCGAATGTTCCGGGGAAAAGAGCTGTTTTTTTCATCCGCTTATACTTCTTCTTCTACCACTAAGTTTTCAATAATAAAGCTCTGCCGTTCCATGGTGTTCTTGCCCATATAAAAAGCCAGCATTTCTTTTACAAGGTCTTCCTTCTTCATGGTCACCTGGTCGAGGCGTATCTCTTTTCCGATAAAATTTTTAAACTCATCGGGCGATATTTCCCCTAAGCCTTTGAAACGGGTGATTTCGGGATTTTTCCCGGCGGCAGCCATCGCCTCCAACCGTTCTCCTTCCGTATAGCAATACCATGTTTTTTGCTTATTCCGTACCCTGAACAAAGGGGTTTGCAGGATATATACATGATTCCGTTTGATCAGGTCGGGGAAGAATTGTAAAAAGAAGGTGATTAGCAACAACCGGATGTGCATACCATCCACATCGGCGTCGGTGGCAATGATTACCTTGTTGTAACGAAGCCCTTCCAGTTCATCTTCAATATTTAATGCGGCTTGCAGCAAGTTGAATTCTTCATTTTCGTAAACGATTTTCTTTGTCAGCCCATAACTGTTTAAGGGTTTTCCACGCAGGCTGAATACCGCTTGCAGATTCGGGTCGCGGCTTTTCGTTATCGATCCGCTGGCCGAATCCCCTTCCGTAATAAAGATACAGGTTTCTTCCCGCTGCTCGCCTTTCGCATCGTTCAGGTGGATACGGCAATCGCGTAATTTCTTGTTGTGCAGGTTGGCTTTCTTGGCCCGTTCGCGCGCCAGTTTGGTAACGCCGGCAATGGCTTTCCGTTCTTTTTCGGATTCCAGGATTTTCCTTAGCAGGGCGTCGGACGTCTCCTGGTTCTTATGCAAATAGTTATCCAATTCTTTTTTAATAAAATCGCCGATAAACTTGGATACGGTAGGTCCTTTCGGCCCCATGTCTTTCGAGCCTAATTTTGTTTTTGTCTGGCTCTCGAACACAGGTTCTTCTACCTTGATACTGATAGCGGATACGATGCCGGCGCGGATGTCCGAATAGTCAAAGTTTTTGTTGTAATATTCTTTAATAACACGCCCGATCGTTTCCCGGAAGGCGGAAAGATGCGTGCCCCCTTGCGTGGTATATTGTCCGTTTACAAACGAATAATACTCTTCCCCGTATTGGTTGCTGTGCGTGATGACCAGCTCAATATCCTCGCCTTTCAGATGGATAACCGGGTAAAGAGGCTCCATGATCATATTTTCGTTCAGCAAATCGGCCAGGCCGTTACGCGAAAAGAACTTCTTGCCATTATACACAATCGTAAGGCCGGAGTTCAGGAAAACATAATTCTTCAGCAGGCTTTCAATATACTCATCTTTATAGGCATACTCCCTGAAGATTTCTTCATCCGGGACAAATGAGATAAGCGTGCCATTGGTTTCTTGCGTACGGATAACCTCCGATTCACCCGTAATAATAGCCCGGCTGTATTCTACCCTTTTACTTTCGCCATCCCGGCTGCTTTGTATCAGGAAGCGGCTGCTCAGCGCATTCACCGCTTTGATACCTACCCCGTTCAATCCCACCGACTTCTTAAAAGCCTTGCTATCATATTTCGCTCCGGTATTCATTTTACTGGAAACGTCTACCACTTTCCCCAGCGGGACGCCACGTCCGTAATCACGTACGGTTACGGAGCTATCTTCTACGGTTACTTCAATGGTCTTGCCAAATCCCATCATATATTCGTCGATGGAGTTATCCAGTACTTCTTTCAGCAATACGTAAATACCATCGTCTGCGTGAGCGCCGTCGCCCAGCTTGCCAATATACATTCCCGGCCGCCGTCGGATATGCTCCATCCACTCAAGGGTTTGTACATCATCATCATTATAAGCCGCCGGATTCAAAGGTTTGTTTTCTTCCATCGTTCAATTTTAACTTTTTAACTCTTTCTTAAAGGCTCGTCTTGTCTTATGATGTTCGCGTTTAAAATAATCCCATTGCGCCTGGACGGCGTTATTCGTTTCCAGTTCCGGGTTAGTTTCCGCATATTCGGTTCCCACTTTTATATATACGGGAATCAGGTCGTTGAACAACAGGGCATTTACGCCTTTCCCCTGATATTCGGGTAATACGCCGGTTAAATACAGGTCTACCACTTTGGGGTTCGACTTCAACGCCCTCAGCAATGGGATAATACCAAAGGGAAATATTCGTCCCTTCGCTTTTTGCAGTGCCCTTGATAAATTGGGGAGGGTAATACCAAATCCTACCACTGCATCATCCGCCTCACGTATAATTACCGTTACCATATCAAGCCGGATCATCGGGATATACATATTTACGTAATACGATATTTGTTTATCCGTCAAGGGCGCAAAACCATATAACGGGGAATAAGCGACATTTAATGCATGAAATATCTTATAGGCATAAGGCCATATTTCCTTCCGGTTCTTAAACTTCATTGTTTTCAGGCCATATTTCTTTTTCACTATTTCGCCTATCCTCAGATGCTTTTCCGGTATTTCATCCGGTATGTATATCTTAAATTCTTTCCAGTCCTGTTCTTTTTCATATCCCATCCGCTCCATGTGTACGGGATAATACGGATAGTTGTAGATTGTAGCCATCGTACCTACCTGGTCGAACCCGTGAACCAACATTCCCTCATGGTCTAAATCCGTGAAACCTAACGGGCCGTGCAGTTCGTCCATACCTTTCTCTTTCGCCCAGTTTTCTACAGCGCCAAATAAGGCGTCAACTACTTCGTTATCATCGATAAAATCCACAAAACCAAAACGCGCCCTTTTTTGCTTCCATACCTCATTGCTACGGTAGTTAATCAAGCCTGCGATCCGCCCCACTATTTTGTCATCGCGATAGGCAAGAAAACAGATACCCTCGCCAATTTCAAATGCCGGGTTTCTGTCCTTATCTAATGTCATCATCTCTTCGTCAATCAAACCGGGTACATGATAAGGATTACCTTTATACAGCTCGATATTAAACTTTACGAACTTCCTGCGTTCTTGTTTGTTTACTACTTGTTTGATTATTACACCCATCTCTAACTTTTATTAAGTAGGCAAAGTTACACAATAAATTCGTTCGCAAGCTACTTTGATTTTATGTTTAAAGAATAAATATGCTACCGTTAAAGATTATCCGCCGACAGATTTAAAAGAATTTGTATTTCCGGGTAACGGGCATTTTGTACGGACAGGGGGGAATCAGCGGGCGACTCCGGATGTTTTCGTAATCAAATGAGTCTTTATTGACTGTTTTACGGGAGGGTTTCAGGAAAACATGACGGAATCTTGAGGAAAGGATTATACCGCTTTTGCAAAAGCGCTGCGACGTCTTTACAAAAGCGGTACAGGCGAAACAGGGAGGGGGTAAAATGACAGAATGGTAAAACAGCAAAATGACAGAAGCGCTGGTTCTAATTATCTTCTTTTTCCCGCTTTCTTCAGTCCGTTATATTTACCGACTTGACTGCGGAGCTGTTAATAGCAAGACGATCCCTACTCTATATAGTTGAGCGATTTGCTGTTTTTCCCTGCCGCTAACGATAATATTTCTGTTTTTTTCTACTTTTTTTTTCAAGAAACAGAAAATATGTATTATTATAATTGACAATGTGAAATATTGTTTTTTCCTTTGTGCCGAATTAAATAAGGCGTTTTTTTATGACTATTTGTTACCAAAATCTTATCGTATGAAAAGACATGTATGTTTGATGTTGCTGTTTTTCTGTCCTTACATTTATGCGCCGGCTGTTAATAATCTCCGGATAGCGGATGTCCGGAGTATAGGAATGGGCGGGAGTGAAGCCATTTCTTCGGCGTTATTCAATCCTTCCCTTCTGGCTCTGCATGCAAATAACAGTATCTGTACGAACCATTTTAACCGATATGGGGTAAAGGAATTGGGCGCTTTTAACGGAAGCCTTTATTTTCCTAACCGTATTCTTTCTTTTGGGGCAGACGTTTCAACATTTGGTTATGGCGCTTACAGGGAAAGCCAGCTTCGATTGTTGTTGGCCAAACAACTAAACGAGCAATGGGCTTTGGGCGTCGGTTTTCAATATGCTTTTCTGCAAACAGAACTGTTTGAAGACATGGCCGGGCTACTGTCAACCGATATCGGTCTAACCTTTGCGCCTGTTGATAACTGGTTGATAGGTTTGTTGATAATGAATATGCCTTCTGTTCGATTAGGCGATGAGTCTGTTGAAATAAAGGATTTTAAAACGTATTTAATACAGATAGGCATTCGCTGGGAAATTATAGACAATGTGTTCATTGTATGTGCCATAGAGAATAATGACGAACAGGCTGTAACCGGGGCGGCGGGGATGGAATACCAGCCTTTTACAGATTTCAGTATCCGTACGGGAATAAAAGGAGGCCCGTTGCTCCCTTCCTTGGGAGTAGGGTATTGTTTTTCTCCGTTTGCCGTCGACGTTGCTATCATTTATCATCCCGTATTGGGCGTCAGTTCGGGCATTGGTTTACAATTTACTTTTTAACAGGGCTATGAAGAAATCGTTTATAAGCTGTTTTTTATGGTTGATAACTATGTTTATAAATAGTTACGAACTAAAAGGGCAATATGTTTTTTTTCCTGATAAATGGGAGGAATATATCAGGGATATGGCTGTTGATAATGAAAATACGGAAGAAGTTGAAAACCTGTATCACGAACTGTCTTATCTGAAAGACCACCCTTTTGAATTAAACGGAGCGACGGCGGAACAGTTGAAAAAGCTCCCTTTCTTATCCGCCCGCCAGATAGAGAACATACTGTCTTACCGTGAAAAATACGGCAAGCTGGCAAGTATCTATGAGTTAAAACAGATAAAAGAATTGGACTTCCCAACAATAGAATTAGTACTGCCATTTGTTTATATAGGCGAATTAACGGTTGATAAACGCCCTCTAACTATTAACAACTTGTTGAAATATAATTCCAATGAGCTACAAATCAGATATGATAACTGTTTTCAACAAAAGAAAGGTTATCGTCAGCAGCCGGATAGCATCCTGGAGAAATATCCCAACCGGCAATACATGGGAGAGCCTTTTTATCACTCCATACGCTATTCGTTTACGTTCGACGACCGGTTACAAATGGGTTTTGCAGGGGAAAAGGATGCCGGGGAAGCTTTTTGGAACACACGCCATAAGGGGTACGACTATTATTCATTCTACTTTTTACTGAAAGAAACCAAGTGGCTGAAAACACTTGTCGTTGGCGATTATAACATATCGTTCGGGCAGGGACTGGCGATAAGCGACGAGTTTTCTCCCGGCAAGAATGCGTTGGTAACGCAAGCCGAAAGGAAGACATACGGTTTCCGCAGGCATTTCTCTACCAACGAGAACGACTATTTCCGTGGAGCGGCGGCTACTGTTACGATAAAGAATATGGATATCAGCCTGCTTTATTCGCAAAGGAAACGGGATGCAAACCCGGTTGACAGCGTAACGGTTTCTTCCCTCAAAACAGATGGCCTGCACCGTATCCTCCGCGAGGCGGAAAAGAAGCGCCTGCTGCCTGTGAAAACGTTCGGCGGCAATATCCGGTATGCTACCCCGGACGTATGCCTGGGGATAACCGCTCTTTCCTATTCATTCGCCCCCTTCGGGATTGATCCCGAACCAAAAAACTATAATACCTTTTATTTCAGGGGGAGCCGGAATACGAATGCGAGTGTGGATTATCTGTTGAAAAACAGCTATATCAAATGGTATGGAGAAACAGCCGTGAGCGCCAATAAATCGTTTGCCACACTGAACGGGTTACAGCTTACGCCGGTTTCTTATCTCTCCGCTTTGCTCGTATACCGCTATTATGATGAAAAATACCAGGCTTTTTTCGGGAAGGCTTTTACACAAAGTTCGTCCATACAAAACGAAGAGGGGCTTTATATCGGCATGCAATTTACGCCGTTCCCTTACTGGAAAATAGCCGGCTATGCCGACTTCTTCCGCTTTCCCCGGCCAACGTACCAGGCGGATGCGCCTTCTTCGGGCAGGGAGTATATGCTACAGGCAGACTTTACGCAAGTAAAAAACTTCTCCTTTTATGTACGGTATAAATATAAGCAGAAAGAGCAGAACGGGACGCTCCCGGCCGGTCCGGCCGTTTCCATACTGCCTTACGAACAACACCGTATGCGTTTCCAGATGCAATACAACGTCTTGGCCATCCTCATGAAAACATCCTTAGACGGGATTATCTATACCGAAGACCCCAAAGAGGAAAGCCGGGGCGTTATGCTCTCTCAACAGATAAGCTGGAAGCCATCGGATATCCCTTTTCACCTGGATTTGTTTGGGGCGATATTTCATACAAAGGATTATAACAGCCGTATTTTTTCGTGCGAAAATAATATCCTGTATGCCTTCGGCGGCCCTCAGCTCTATGGAGGAGGCTATCGTTTGTCTGCCACTTTCCGGTGGAAGATATCCCGGTATTTATCTCTTTCAACCAAGTTGGCGAATACGCATTATTCCGACAGGAATCGTATCGGAACAGATTTGGAAGAAATAGAAGGGACGAATAAAACGGATATTAATACACTTTTCTGCTGGAAATTCTAAGAAAACAAATAAACTTGCTATTTTTGTCATTCCGGTTCTATACATCAAATAAATACATACCAGAATGACACAAAAACAAACAGGAAGACTGCTTTCTCTCGATGTAATGCGAGGGATAACCATTGCAGGAATGATCATGGTAAACAACCCTGGCGGAACCCGGGAATATGTTTTCGCACCCTTGCGGCATGCCCGCTGGGACGGGTTAACGCCAACCGATTTGGTATTTCCTTTCTTTATGTTTATCATGGGCGTATCCATGTACTTTTCTTTGCGTAAATATAATTTTACCTTATCAAAAGAAAGCGCTTTTAAAGTACTGAAAAGGACAGCCCTCATATTCCTCGTGGGACTGGGATTGAATTTGTTCGGAAATATACTCAGGGGCGGTTTCGGTTCGTTCGAACAACTGCGGATATTGGGCGTCATGCAGCGGTTGGCGCTGGCTTATGGGATCGGTTCGTTGATCGGACTGATGATAAATCATAAATACCTGCTTCATGTAGCGGGCGGAATCCTCGTTTTCTATTGGGCATTGCTGGCTTTTACCGGCAGTACGGTATTATCTCCCGATAATATCATTGCGGTGGCAGACCGTGCCATACTGGGCGAATCGCATATGTACGGCGATACCATGGCCGACGGGACGCATATCGCTTTCGACCCGGAAGGATTGTTGAGCGCAACAGGCAGCGTAGCCCATGTGCTGATAGGCTTCTTCGCCGGAAAGATGATTCTCGAGGGTAAAAGGGATAACGAGAAAATAATCCGTAACCTGTTTATACTGGGAACGATTCTTGTCTTTGCCGGTTTGTCGCTCAGCTATGGTTGCCCGATAAACAAAAAAATATGGAGCAGTACCTTTGTATTAACCACCTGCGGATTCGGTTCGTTGCTTTTAGCTTTACTTATCTGGATTATCGATATAAACGGGAAAAAGAACCGGACGATGTTTTTTGAATCTTTTGGTATCAATCCACTCTATTTGTATGTACAGGCGGCTCTTTTAAGCACATTAGCGGCAAGCGTCGGCTTCAAAGCGTGGATGTATGATTCGGTATTTGCGCCGGCATTGGGTAATTACGGAGGTTCGGCAGGCTGGGCGGTATTTTTTGTCGTCCTGAACTGGCTGCCGGGGTATTTCTTATATAAGAAACAGATTTACATCAAGCTATAATTCTTTTTCACCCTTTGGGGGATTGGCGGGTATGGACGATATCCGATACCTTTGTATCATAACTATCATTCGGCAAACATAAATACAATGAATATAAAGAATTACCGCATTGCTATCCTGTTCGGGGTATTGCTTTTCACTCCGGACAATATGTACGGGCAGATAAGCGAAGGGGGATTGCCTCCGAGCTTTCGCTATGGCCGTTCGCTCAGAAGCACAATTCCCCTGGCGCAGGCGCCTGTTACCTTTAATGTGGAAGATATGAAATTGGTAGACGAATGGCAGGTAAGCCAGGGACAGCCTTTGAAGGTAGCTACGCTTATCGAATCCGGCCTGACGATAGATAACGCAGGGGCATGGAGCGTATTACCCGGCGGAGAATCTGTCTGGCAACTGAATATCCGGGCGAAAGGAGCGATCGCCCTGATGCTTTATTACAAGGCTTTCCATATTCCCGAAGGAGGGAAACTGTTTATTTATAATGCAGAAAAGACGCAGGTAATCGGCGCCTTTACGCACCGGTCGAATCCGGCGACAGACAAATTCGCCACAGAGTTTATAGCCGGCGATGATATTGTCCTTGAATATGTAGCCGCTCCCGGCGGAGAAAAGCCCCGGATAGAAATAGAAAGCATCGGATACGGGTACAATCATTTAACGGCGGGCAATAATCCTTCGCTCAGAAGCGAAACCTCGTCGTGCTTTATCAACATAAACTGCGAAGAAGGCGATGAATGGCAGACGGAGAAGACGGGGGTGTGCAAGATGATTCAGCGTATCGGCCGGGAGGCGTATTTATGCTCCGGTTCGCTGGTGAATAATACGGGCGAAGACTTCAAGCCTTATATCCTTTCGGCGTATCATTGTTCCGCCACGTTGGAAGCCGAGGCGTCTGCTTCCGATTACAACCAGTGGATGTTCTATTTCCATTATGAAAAGAGCGGGTGTGACGACGATTCGCCTGCCATACTTTCTCAAACGATGACAGGCTGCCGGAAGGTGGTATCGATTCCTCTTGACGGAGGCTCCGACGGGCTGTTGCTGTTATTAAACCAGGATATACCGGACAGCTATTACGCCTATTATAACGGATGGGACAGACGGGAGGCGGCCGCTGTTTCCGGCGTGGGTATCCATCACCCCGAAGGAGATTATAAAAAGATATCGACCTTTACCGGGCGCGCCACATCCGCCTCATGGATGGATGAAGACGATAACAAAGGAGCCGACAATGCCCATTGGAATGTTATCTTTGCCGAAACGGCCAATGGCGTAAGCGTAACGGCCGGGGGCTCTTCCGGATCGCCGCTTTTCAACCAGGACAAACTGATTGCAGGGACGCTCAGCGGAGGCAGTTCGGATTGCGATAACCTCAAAGGGTTAAACTTATACGGCAAGCTATCGTATCACTGGGATAAGTATAGCGATAAACCGGAAGAGAGGATGGATATTTGGTTAGACCCGGCAGGCACAAACAGGGATACATTGCGCGGGCGTTATAAAAAAGAACCGGTTATTATCGAGAAGCCTTCCGCTCTTCAGCTTACTTATACCAATAATCAGGTGCTATTAACCTGGAAGAAGCCGGCCACGCAAACGCCGGAAAGGTATAATGTGTATAAAGACAGCGAATTGCTGGGAAATACGACGGCTTTATCCTATACGGATAATCCGTCGCAGACAGGTTCGGTCGTTTACAGCGTATCGGCCGTATATCCGAATGGCGTCGAATCGGGCGTCGTAAGTAAAACCCTCTTTATATCGGAATATTTAGCGCCTTCAAATCCGAAAGCCATCTTCGACCCGGCGTCCGGGGTAGTGGTTACATGGGATGCGCCGCTCTACCGGCAAGTCATTTACTGGGGGACGGGTAGTACGGCCTATGCGGTTGGCTTCGGCGGCATTCCTTTCTACTTCGGACAAAGGTGGGAGAAGGACGAGATCGCTCCTTTCCATAATAAATTACTCAGGGCCGTGCAATTCGCTCCTGCGAAAGGCGTAACTTATTCGCTGCTTATCGCGCAGGGGGACAGAAAATACACCCAGCCGCTTACAAATCTTGTTTATAACAAACTGAACGTTGCGGCCCTGGAAACGCCCTTCACGATAGACGATAGCAAAAGCTTAGTGGTAGCCATTCACGCTTCGGATTACGGCGAAGACGTCTATCCGGCCTGGTGCGACAACGGCCCTGCCGAAATGGGGAAAGGCAACATTCTGTCGGATAACGGGGACGTCTGGGAGCATATAGAAGAGGAGGAGTTCGACTTTAACTTCTTCCTTGCCGCCGTAGTAACCTCCGAAGAAGGAACGAATCCGGTAAAAAGCCTGCCAGCTACGGATGCGACGCTAAAGAGGTCGAACAGGAAAATGTCTGTGCAGCCGGTTCCCGCCAATAACCTGCAGCTACGGAGCAGCGTGCCGGCAGCATTCCCGAAGGTAACAGGCTATAGCGTGTACAGGGATAGCCGGAAAGTAAACGCGGCTCCCATAGCAAGCACCCATTATGTAGACGCTACGGCCGGAAGCGGAACGCATAAGTACGCCGTATCGGCTTTATACGACGGATGGGAAAGCGTGCAAGCCAGCATACAGGGAGATGTAACCGTAGGCGTAGAACAGCGGATAGAAAGCTCCCCGACGGTTACGCCAACGCTTTTCGACAACTATATCGCCCTGCTGAATGCAACGGCCGTTAGGAAGCTGGAAATCATCTCTATAGACGGCAAGCTGATGAAGACGGAAGACAACCCCGGCGATACCGTTTATACGGACACGCTGCCCAGGGGTATGTACCTGTTTCGCCTCACAACGGATAAAGAGGTGAAAATAATCCGTGGAATAAAGCGCTGACCGGAACGGCAGGATAACGGCGGCCCCTTCATTTACGGCAGGATTAAGAGTGGATTAAAACATTTTTTCATACATTTGTCCATACGTTAGTCCAGTTTCACAAACAGCAGAAAAATGAATATAGGTAAATGGGTATTAATAGGATGTATAGCAGTCGCGGCAAGGCCGGTTGCCGCTAAAGTAACGTTTGGCGTCCGTGCGGGCCTGGCTCGCACGGCGTTTACGCAAAAGGTGGATTTGGATTATCAGTCGGGGGTGCGTATGGGATACAGCATAGCAGGTTTGGCTGATATTCCGTTTTACCGTCGTTTCTCTTTCCGTCCTGAAATAGCGCTTGCAAACCAGGGAGGATCGTATTTTACGCTTCGCGACGAAGCAGGCCTGCCCCGGCTCAAATACAAGGCCGATTATTATTCCCTGCAAATCCCCTTAAACGTGGCGTTTAATATCCCGATAAGCGGCGTACGGATGACCGTATACGCAGGCCCCTCCCCTGACTTCCATCTGGGAGGAAAGATGAAAATGGCAGGAAGAGGAGAAGAGGCCCCTCCTACCCTCGACAAAAAGATGAAAGCCTTTGATTTCAGCGTCAACAGCGGGATTGCCGTAGAATATAAAAGCATTTTCTTCTCTATCGATACCTTCCACGGCACATCAGACTACCGCATCGATACCTACGAAAACGAATCGCCCGTTTATCAAAACAGCATTACGTTCTCGCTCGGCTATTTCTTCCGGTAGCGGCTTTTACTCTTCATAGGCTCCTTCGCGGGACAGTTGATGGTCTAAATTAGCTACCCCCAGCGCTGTGACGGCTATGCAGGTTGCGGTGTGTTCCTGATATTCGGGAATGTTCTTGGTATACAAGTCGCGCTCGGTGTGCCATATTTCCCCGTAACTGAAATTGTATCCTTTGACGTCTTCGGTTGTGAAATTGAAGATGGGGACGCCTTCCATGGCGAAAACGGTTCCGTCGTGGCTTCCGGCTACTTTCGGGCGCGGACTTGGTTTGTCCTGTTTCTTTACTTCAAACGGATAATCGGGGCGGATGCGTTTTATCGGCTCGCATATCTTTACAAAATCGTCATACATGGCGGGAGGTACGGTGACGCCAACCGGGGGAAGCGGACCGCCGTCGCGGTTGAACAGGTTTGATATTTTGAGTAACCTGCCGGGATGCGCCTTAGCAAACGCTTTGGCTCCCAATAAACCAAACTCTTCGGCGGCAAAGGCGACAAAAAGAATGGTCCGCTTGGGTTTGGCTCCCGACAGGGCAATCATCCGGGCCGCTTCCATCATCGGGCCTATGCCCGTTCCGCAATCAATCCCGCCGGTTCCTGCATCGTAAGCATCCAGATGGCCGCTTACAATGACATATTCGTCGGGATACGCGCTTCCCTTAATAGAGGCCACTACGTTATGATACTTGACGGGGCCTATGCGGAAATGGTTGCGTATATCAAATTCGAGCAGAAAGTCGCGCCGCTCTTCTACCATCTGTTCGATAACGGCAAACTGATGTTCGTCTAATTTGACGTCCGGCTGTTCCGGGAGGTTATCGAAGCTCAGCATACCGGCGTCCATCATCTTCCGGTCGTATAACGCGCGGATGGGAACTGCCGACGACTGGATAAAGCCTAATACGCCCGCTTCGCACATTTCCTTGTAAAACAATGCCGGAAACTTTTTATAGGGCAACATCGCTTCGTTACTCCCCCTGTTCTCCCAGTTACGGCGCATACGTTCGCGGTTTTCTCCGGCTATTTCTTCATTCTCCGCTTTTATGGCGGCACGGGTAGAATCTGCTTTAGCGGTACGGTCGACAGGATACCCGTCGTTTTTACCTGAGATTAACACCCAGGCGCCGTTCAGCGCTCCTTTCATACGGGCAAACTCTTCCTGCGTTTCAGGCTCGGGAAGGACATGCCCGCGTTGCAAACCTTTCGTCCCCGACGTAAAAGAAGGAGTAGCGAAATGCAGAATCATACCGTTATCACTCAGCATACGCCCGAACCAAGGCCCCCGGTTGAACCCGACAGGGACGCTCCCCGCTTCTTCCAGCGTCACCTCCAGGCCCCAGCTTTTAAATTCCCTCGCCATCCACTGAGTGGCGTCTTCAAAAGCCCCCGAACCTGACAGGCGGCCTCCGAACCGGTTTGTCAGTATATCTAAATGGCGCATTACACGGTTATCCGTCTGCCCCATCCGGATAATCTTATCAACGGCTTTATCCTGCGCATACAAAGAGAATACCGAAGCGCAAAAGCACAACAAAGAAAGTTGAAAATACTTATTCATAATCAATTAGAGTTAGTATATATTATATCAGAAAAATAGCGGCTCTAAATATACGGACTTTTATTCCGGCAATTCTACTTTAACCCATTCTTTTTCACGCCGTATTGTTGAAACATATACTTCATTGGAAAGAAACAGGAAGAACGGATGATAAAATTCACCTTTGCCTGTTATAAATCCGGTATAAAAGCACGCGCCCCGTACCCGCCGGAAAGCGCAAAGCATTACCCGCCATCATCCCCTATAAACGCCCCCTACCCTTTGGAAACAGCCTTTTTCCAC